>NZ_JBHTZD010000010.1:0-44252 GCF_042790455.1 Streptomyces sp. NPDC056734 | reverse complement strand
GGGGGACGGTGGCCGTGAGGCCGCACGCCCACCAAGGCGGGGTAGGCGCGAGGCAACCCGCCCGCCGGGCAGCAGCGCGGGCGAGAGGGTGGCCCCGTCGGGCAGCGGCCGGAGGTTGGCGTGGCGTCAGCCGGGTGGCGGCGAGATCGGCGTGGTGCGTCCCGCAGTCGGCGGGCTGGACGCCGTGGCGCGGCCGGCGGCCGGGCGCCCCCGCGCATCAGCGGACCCTCGTGAAGACGTGGAAGCCGACCTCGTTCTCGCGGAAGCCGTACGGGGTGAAGGTGGTGTGGCGCAGGCCGAGTGGGGTCAGGAGGGTGGCGTACTCCGTCGCCGGGCGGTGCACGATGTAGTCGCCCCGGGGGCGGCGGGCCGGGGCGTTCTCGTCGGTGATGATCAGGCGGCCGGTGACGCGGACCAGGGAGGCGAGGTTGCGCAGGGCGGCGGACCATTCCTCGTCGTCCAGGACGTGGAAGAGGACGTCCAGGCACAGGACCGTGTCGTAGGGCCAGGGGCTGCGCCAGGCGTCGAGCGCGGCGACGGCGTAGCGCGGGCCGCCGCCCTCGGCGCGGGCGTGGGCGACGGCCTGTTCGCTGGTGTCGAAGGCGTCGACGCGGTGGCCGCAGCGGGCGAGGGCGCGGGCGAAGTGGCCCTTGCCGCAGCCCGCGTCCAGGACGAACAGCGGGGCCGTCGGGTCGGCCAGATCGCCGATCAGGGGGAGCAGGGCGCCCAGGCGCAGCGCGTAGAAGATCTCGTTGCCCGCCCGGTCCAGGCCGATGTGACCGCCGGAGGCGAGATGGTCATGGACGCGGTGACGGGTGTCCCAGTAGGAACGGGTCACGGCGCTGCCGGAGGTCTCGGGGGGTCGGGTGTCCTCGGGCGTGGAGGAGAACACCCCGGGGCTGTCGTGGGGGGCGCTGCCCTCGGCCGTGGAGGGGTCCGTCCCGCCGGTGACTTGGGGGCTGGCGTCCCCGGTCACGGAAGCGCCGGTCCCGCCACTGCCAGGAGGCCCGGCGCCCTCCGCCATGGACGCGCCTGTGCGCCCGCCGCCATATGGCCCGGCGCCCCCGGCCATGGAGAAGCCCGTCCCGCCGCCACTGCCGTGACGCCCAGCGCCCCCAGCCGCACCGCCATCAAACCCACGGGCCCCGGCGCCCTCCGCCATGGACGCACCCGCACGCCCGCTCCCGTACGGCCCAGCACCCCCCGCCGCAGGGAGGCCCGCCCCACCGCCGCCAAGAAGCCCGGCGCCCTCAGCCATGGTGGTCCAGCCACCGCGTGATGGTCGTCGCGATACGCGGGCCCGCGTGGCCGTCCCACAGGGGTGGGCCCTCTGTGGGGGGGTGGGGCGGCGTGTCCAGGGTTTTACGCAGGG
Organism: Streptomyces sp. NPDC056734; assembly: GCF_042790455.1. Taxonomy (NCBI): domain Bacteria; kingdom Bacillati; phylum Actinomycetota; class Actinomycetes; order Kitasatosporales; family Streptomycetaceae; genus Streptomyces; species Streptomyces sp. NPDC056734. The sequence continues at coordinate 42,880 of NZ_JBHTZD010000010.1, read as the reverse complement.
CGGGGACCAGTTCGGTGGGGGCGACCAGGCGGTTGGTGCCGTGGGTGACCGTGACCGGGCGTTCGGTGGTCGTGCGCAGGGTCAGACAGGGGACGTTCAGGATCGTCGTCTCCTCCTGGACGCCGCCCGAGTCGGTGATCACAGCGGCGGCGCCGCGCACCAGGCTCATGAACTCGACGTAGCCCAGGGGGTCCAGGATGTGGATGCCGGGGGCGTCGGCCAGGCCCGCCGCGCCCAGGGCCGCCCGGCCCCGGGGGTGCAGGGGCACGGCCAGGTCGATCAGCCGGGCCGCCTCGGTCAGGGCGTGCACGGCGGCGCGTACCGCCTCCGGGTCGTCCACGTTGGCCGGGCGGTGCAGGGTGACCACGCCGTAGCGCTCGGGCAGGGCGTGGGACGTACGCGCTGCGGCCGGGTCGAAGCGGTCCATGTGGGTGAGCAAGGTGTCGATCATCGGGTTGCCGACCAGGTGGATCCGGTCGGCCGGGACACCCTCGCGGGCCAGATGCCCGATCGCCTCGGGGCTCGTCGCGAAGAGCAGCTCGGCGAGCTGGTCGACCAGGCGCCGGTTCACCTCCTCCGGCATCGCCATGTCGAAGCTGCGCAGCCCGGCCTCCACATGGGCCAGCGGGATGCCCAGCTTGGCCGCGACCAGCGCGGCGGCCAGGGTCGAGTTCACATCGCCGTAGACGATGACCAGCGCCGGATCCCGGGCGATCAGCTCGCCCTCCAGGGCGATCAGCAGCTCGGCCGTCTGACGGGCCTGGCTGCCGGAGCCCACGCCCAGGTCGGTGTCCGGCCGGGGCAGACCGAGCTGCCGGAAGAAGATGTCCGACATCCGCTCGTCGTAGTGCTGGCCGGTGTGCACCAGGACCTGATCACAGCCCGCCGTGCGCAGCGCGGCCACGACCGGTGCGGCCTTGACGAAGTTCGGCCGGGTGCCGACGACGTGGAGTACGCGCCCGTTCATGTGACCCCGTTCATGTCGTCCCTCTACCTAGTGCATGACCCAATTCATGACCTACTTCGTGGCCCACCTCATGGCCCACCTCATGGCCCACTCCATGCTTCATATCGCACTTGTCCTGTTTTTCCATCTAACGTTATGTCATGTCATGGCATATCCCCACACCGTCCCCTCGCACGCTCAGTCTGGCCGCCTCCGTCGCCTGGGGCGAGCTGCGTCATGACCCCGTCCGGGCGATGCTGCTCGGGGTGCGGACGCTGCCCCCGCCCGTGCGGCGGCGGGCCGGGGCGCTCGAACGGCGGCTCGCCGCGCGGGCCCGGGCGGCGGGTCCGGCGGCTGCTCCGGACGGGGGACGGGTGCCCCCGCCGATCCCCCGCTCGGCGGTACGGCCGGTGCCGGGGCGGGTGCTGCACCTGGTGACCAACTCACTGCCGGTCAAGCACGCCGGATACACCGTGCGCACCCAGAAGATCGCCGAGGCACAGCGGGCGTTGGGGCTCGACCCGCAGGTGGTGACCCGGATCGGGTTCCCCGTGGCGCAGGGGGTAGTGGCGGCCCGGGGAGTGGAATCGGTGGCCGGTGTGCCGCACCACCGGCTGCTGCCCTGGTGGCTGCCGTACGGGCAGTCCGCGCTGCTGGCCCGTAACGCGGAGTTGGCCGGGCGGCTGGTCGAGCGGCTGCGTCCGGCGGTGCTGCATCCGGCCACCGACCACGGCAACGGGCGGGTCGCGCTGGCGCTGCGCGCGTCCTACGGGCTGCCGGTGGTGTACGAGGTACGGGGCTTCCTGGAGGACACCTGGCTCACCCAGGCACCCGGCCGCACCCCCGCCGACCCCAGCTACCGGGCCCGGCGCGACCTGGAGACCTCCGTCATGCGCGAGGCGGACCTGGTGCTGACGCTGGGCGCGGCGATGAAGGCGGAGATCGTGGGGCGCGGGGTGCCCGAGGAGCGGGTGCTGATCGTGCCGAACGCGGTCGACGCGGCGTTCCTCGCCCCGCCGCCGGACGGGGCCGCGCTGCGGGCCCGGCTCGGGATCGCGCCGGAGGACTTCGTCGTCGGCACGGTCAGCACCCTTGCGCCACATGAGGGAATCGGCACGCTGCTCCATGCGGGTGCCGCGCTGCGGCGGCGCGGGGTGCCGGTACGGCTGCTGATCGTGGGGGACGGACCGCAGCGGGCCGAGCTTGCGGCGCTGGCCGCGCGGCTCGGTCTCGACGACGGTACGGCGCTGTTCACCGGCCGCGTTCCACACACCCAAGTACGCGCGTATCACGCGGTGTTGGACCTGTTCGCCGTGCCGCGCACCGATCAGCGGGTGTGCCGGACGGTGACCCCGCTGAAGCCGGTGGAGGCGATGGCGAGCGGGCTGCCGGTGGCCGCCAGCGACCTCCCGGCGCTGCGGGAACTCGTCAAGCCGGGAGAGACCGGACAGCTGATTCCACCTGATTCGCCGCAATCCTGGACTGAAAGTATGGAAAAACTCTATTACGGTCAGAACCGGTTCGAATGGGGATCGGCTGCGCGCGAGCTAGTGGCCCGCGACCGCACCTGGACGCGGGTCGCCGAGACGACCCGCGAGGCGTACCGCGCCCTCGGCGCCGTCTGAGGCGCGGGCCGCGCAGGTGCAGCCACCACCGCTGACGGGGAGGAATGCCCATGCAGGCCGCGCGCAGTAGTAGTCAGACCACGGACCCGAAGGTCACGAATCCGACGGTCACGAATCCGACGGTCACCGAACCGGAACTCACCGCCCCGGAACCCACGGACCCGGAGATCACGGCCGAGCTGGCGGTGATCGGGCTCGGCTATGTCGGACTGCCGCTGGCCCGGGAGGCCGCGACGGTCGGCCTGAGAGTCGTCGGCCTGGACCGGGACCCCGGCATCGTCGCGTCCCTCAACTCCGGACGCTCCCATGTGGACGACGTCCCGGACGACGACGTACGCGCGATGCTGGCCGCCGGATTCAGCGCCCACACCGACCCCGGCTGCCTGGCCCGCGCCCAGACCGTGGTGATCTGTGTGCCGACGCCGCTGAACAGCGACGGCGGGCCCGATCTGAGCGCGGTCACCGCGGCCGTGGAGGAGATCGCCGCCCGGCTGCGGCCCGGACAGCTCGTCGTCCTGGAGTCCACCACCTACCCGGGCACCACCGAGGAGGTCGTACGGCCGCTGCTGGAGCAGGTGTCGGGGCTGCGGGCCGGAGAGGACTTCTCGCTCGCCTTCTCCCCCGAGCGCATCGACCCCGGCAACCCCGGCTTCGGGCTGCGCGACACCCCCAAGGTGGTCGGCGGCTGCACCCCCGCCTGCGCGGCCCGCGCGGTCGCCTTCTACGGCAAGCTCGTCGACACCGTCGTCCAGGCCAAGGGCACCCGCGAGGCCGAGATGGCCAAGCTGCTGGAGAACACCTACCGGCACGTCAACATCGCCCTGGTCAACGAGCTGGCCGTGATCAGCCACGAACTGGGCGTCGACCTGTGGGACGCGATCCGCTGCGCGAGCACCAAGCCGTTCGGCTTCCACGCCTTCCGCCCCGGCGCCGGGGTCGGCGGCCACTGCATCCCCATCGACCCGAACTACCTCTCGTACAAGGTGCGCTCCTCGCTCGGCTACGAGTTCCGGTTCGTGGAGCTGGCGCAGGAGATCAACCGGCGGATGCCCGAGTACGTCGTGCGCCGCGCCCAGGATCTGCTCAACCACGCCGGACGGCCGCTGCACGGCTCCCGGGTGCTGCTGCTCGGCGTCACCTACAAGCCGGACATCGCCGACCAGCGGGAGAGCCCCGCGGTGCCGGTGGCCCGGCTGCTGCGCCGGCGGGAGGCGGACGTCCGCTTCCACGACCCGTACGTCCCCGAGTGGACCGTGGACGGTGTGCCGGTCCCGCGCGTGGACGACCCGATGGCCGCGGTCGCCGACCACGATCTGACGATCCTCCTCCAGGACCACTCCTCCTACGACCTGCCCGCCCTGTCCGACGCGGCCCGGCTGCTCTTCGACACCCGGGGGCGGATCTTCCGGCCCGGCGTCGAAGTGCTCTGACCTCGCGCGGGAGCCGAAAGGTGCTGCTCTGATGCGGATACTCGTGGTCACCGTCGTCCACCATCCGGAGGACGCGCGCATCCTCCACCGGCAGATCGCCGCGCTCAGGGAACGCGGCCATCAGGTGATGTTCGCGGCCCCGTTCGCCGCCCGCCAGGTCACCCCGCGCCCCGGCATCGAGGGCCTGGACCTGCCCCGGGCCGCCGGACGCGACCGCCGCGCCGCCCTGCGCGCGGCCCGCACCCTGCTGGCCGAACGCGGCCCCGACGCGGACGTGGTGATCCTGCACGATCCGGAACTGCTGCTCGCCCTGCCCGGCACCCTGCGCCGCTGGCGCCGCGAGGGCCGCGCCCCGGTCACGGTGTGGGACGTGCACGAGGACACCGCGGCGGCCCTGGTGATGAAACGCTGGGTCCCGGCCCCGCTGCGGCTCCCGCTGCGGGCGGCGGTACGGGCCGCGGAGCGCCTCGCGGAACGGCATGTACGGCTGCTGCTCGCCGAGGACGCCTACCAGGAACGTTTCCGGGGGCCCCACCCCGTCGTCCCCAACCTCCCGGTCGTGCCCCGCGAGCACCCCGCGCCGCCCGGCCCCGACCGGGCCGTCTATCTGGGCCATCTCTCCCGGGCGCGCGGCGCGCTCGACCTGATCGAGACCGCGCGGCTGCTGGCCCCCGAGGTACGGGTCGAGGTCGTCGGCGCCGCCGACCCCGAGGTCCGCGACGCGCTCACCGCCGCCGACCGCGACGGCGTGCTGCGCTGGCACGGCTACCTCCCCAACGACCGTGCCCTCGGTCTGCTCTCCGGCGCCCTGGCCGGGCTCTCCCTCCTGCACGACCAGCCCAACTACCGCCACTCGCGGCCCACCAAGGTCGTCGAGTACATGGCCCACGGCGTCCCCGTCGTCACCACCCCGAACCCGCTCGCCGTCGATCTGGTGCGGCGCCACCGCTGCGGACTCGTCGTCCCGTACGAGGATCCGGCCGCGGCGGCGATGGCGGTACGGCGGCTGCGCACCGACCCCGATCTGCGGCTCGGCTCCGCCGAACGCGGCCGGGAGGCGGCCCTGTCCGAGCTGGACTGGACCGGGCGGGGCACGGAGTTCGTGGACCTGCTGGAGCGGTGGGCGAAGGAACCGGAGGGTGTGCTCGTCTGACGCACGGTCACGCCTCCGCACTTGCTCTCCACTCCCTCAGGAGCACCACCACAGGAAGCGCTCGCAGGTCGGTGTCGGGGTGGGCTCCGGGGTGGGGTCCGGCTTGGGCGGGGCGGGCGGCGGTGCCGTGGTGGGCCGGGACGGGGACTCGCCGGCGGGCGTGGTCGGATGCGCGATGGGGACCGTGCCGCCCGGGTCAGTGGTGGGCGGCGGCGCCGAGGTCTCCGGCTCTTCCGGCTCCTCCGGGGACACCGATGACGTACCGGACGGGGACAGGGACGGCGAGGGTGACGGTGACGGTCCGTCATCAGGGGATCCGTCCGGGGACACCCCGGGCGTGGGCCACCCGCTCGCGGTCACCTCACCGGACGCGCCGCCCGCCCCCGACCCGTCCGCCCCCGACCCGTCCTCCGCGACGGCGGGCTCAGGGTCCCGGCCCGAGCCGTCGGTCCCGAGTTCGGCGAGGCTCAGCCCACCGGCGGCGAGCAGGAACCCGGCACCGGCGAGGAGCACCCGGCGCCTTCGGCGGCGATGCGCGGCGGCCTTGCGGTCCCGACGACCGGCGCCGGAGGGGTGGGCGCGGCGGGAGCGGGCGGGACGGCCCTCTTCGGGCCGGGCCAAGAGCCCAGCCCCATCAGGCGCATCGCCGTGGACATCGGACACGGCAGCCCCGCCCGTCTCCTGTTCGGCGGGGGCGCCGCACCCCGGGCAGGCGAGGGCGCCGTTGAGGTGCCTGTGGCACGGCTGGCAGTAATCCATGACGCCGGGAAGGTTAGGTTCCGCGGTGGTCGGGTTCCTAGGCCCGGCTGTGAAGGTTGTGTCGAAGTATCGAACAAACCCTCGGGCGTCACACTTCTCTCACATCCGTTGAACGGCCCTCGCCCCATCCCGCACCCGCCCGTACGGAGGTCGCCTGGCCGAGAGTCGCCTGGCGCGTTCGTGGGGTCGCATAGAGGCGGGCCGGTGGTGTCAACTGGACTTCCCGGAGCGGTCGGGACCGTACTGTGCACCGGCGGAGCGAGAGGCTGTGTCCATGCAGAACGTGCCTTGGGGATTGCGCTTGGTGACTGACCGGCTGCCGGTGTCGGCGCCGCCCTACGCGCGGGTTGAGCTGGACCCGTTGACGCAGCTTGCCCGCTACACCGACACAGCCGGGCAGGTCGTCGAGCTGGGAAAGCACGGAACGAGCAGGACGAAGGGCACCACGTCGAAATCCGGGGGATCGGGTGGCACCGACGGCCAGGCGCCGAAGCCCCAGGTCGAGGACGATGTGACGACCGACTACGACGCCGACTGATCCGGTGGGCCCTACGGTGTTGGTGGTGACGTCCCTGGAGGATGTCACCGCGGACCTCGTCATCGAGGAGCTGAACAGCCTCGGCGCCCGGGTCGTGCGGGTCGATCCGGCGGATATCGGCCCTGATCTGATGTTCGGGGCAGCGCTGGGCCCCCGCGGCTGGACGGGTTCGGTGACGACGCCGAGCCGCGTGGTGGCGCTGGAGAGAATCGGGGCCGTGTACTACAGAAGGCCGGGCCCCTGGCAGATGCCCCACCTTGCGGGAGCCGATGAGCGGACGCGTGCGTTCGCCGCGGTGGAGGCGAAGCATGGCCTCGGCGGCGTCCTGACGAACATTCCGGGGTGCAGGTACGTGAACCATCCGGCTGCCGTCACTCGGGCCGAGTTCAAAGCGGCCCAGCTCCAGACGGCCGTGGAGATCGGTCTGGTGGTGCCCCCGACGCTGATCGCCAATGACGCGAAGCGGGCGCGCGCCTTCGCCGCCGAGCACGGCCCGGTGGTCTACAAGCCCTTCCGGGGTCTGCCCGTCTCGGACGACGGGCAGGCCGGTGCGATCTGGGCTCAGCGGATCGACCCGGAGACGCTGGACGAGTCCGTCGCCCTGACGGCTCATCTGTTCCAGGCCGAGGTGCCGAAGACAGCGGACGCCCGGATCACGGTGGTGGGGCGGAAGGTCTTCGCCCAGCGGATCTGTGCCCCCGACGGCGTCCTGGACTGGCGCCGGGGCGACTGGGACGCGCTGGAGTACCAGCCGCTCGCCGTTCCGGCCGTAGTTGCCGAGGCCCTGGTCACGTACCTGGACGCCTTCGGGCTCGTCTTCGGCTGCTTCGACTTCGCTCTGCGGGAGGATCTTCCCCAGAATGCGCGGGAACGGTTCACGTTCATCGAGTGCAACCCCAATGGACAGTGGGGATGGCTACCGGACTCGGCCGACATCGCCGTAGCCTTCGCCCGCCTCCTGCTGGAAGGACCCCGACCATGACCAGCGCAGGCGAACCCGAGCGCGAGCAGCGAGCGGCGCGGCTCCGGAGCGAACTGGCCGCCGCCGTGGTGCGCGACGGCTGGGCCGATGGGTGGCGTCCGGCTGTGGAGACGGTCCCTCGGCACCGGTTCGCGCCCGGGTTCTACCTGCCGGCCGAGAAGCCCTCTCCCCGAGGGTTCACGTGGTGGGAACCGGTCACCCCCGAGTCGGACCCCGAACGGTGGCTCACCGCGGCCTACACCGACCAGAGCCTCGTCACCCAACTCGACGGCGATGAGCCCGACTGGGACCGTCCCGAGCCCCGCGACGGCGGCTCCCCCACCTCCTCGTCCACGCTGCCGTCGTTGGTCCTGCGGATGTGGGCGGACGCGGACCTGTCCGAGGGCCAGGACATCCTGGAGGTCGGCACGGGCACCGGTTACTCCACCGCGCTGGTCTGCGAACGGTACGGGTCCGACACCGTCACCACCCTGGAAGTCGACAACCACCGGCTCGAACAGGCGGCCAACGCCTTGTACAGCCTCGGCTACACCCCCGACCTGGCGGTCGCGGACGGCCTGTACGGCTACTGGCCGTCGGCCCCGTTCGACCGGATCGTCGCCGCCTGCTCCGTCCGTACCGTCCCCCGGGCGTGGATCGCGCAGACCCGGCCCGGAGGAAAGATCCTGGTGACCCTCGGTGGCTGGCAGTTCGGCTTCGGCCGCACCCTGCTCACCGTCCACGACGACGGCACCGCCAGCGGCCCGCTCCTGCCGGGAACCGTGTCCTTCATGCTCGCCCGCCCCCACCAGGCCCCCGCCTTCGGCAACCCCGCCCACTGGAACTCCCTCTTGGCCGACGCGGTTCCCACCACCGCCCGGCACACCATCGACTGGCTCACCGCCGAGACGGAGCAGGCGTTCTTCACCCGCTTCCTGGTCCAGTCGGCCCTGCCGACCAGCCAGATCACCACCGTCGACGGCACAACCTGTCTGATCGACATCACCACCGGCTCCGTGGCCGCGCTCACTCCCGACGGCGATCAACTGCGGGTCCGGCAGGCCGGGCCCATCCGCCTCTGGGACCGCGCCGAGGACGTCCTCAGCGCGCACGCGGCGGCGGGTCGGCCCGGTCCTGCCGCGTTTCGCCTCAGCGTCGACACGGTGGGGCAGTACCTCCAGCATCCGGAGATGCCCGCCATCCCCCTTGAATGAGCAGAAGGCCCCCGAACCCCGGCGCCGACATCCGGGCGGGGTACTCGGGTTCACCGACGCTGGGCGTCCAGCGGGACTGACGGCTCCAGCGCCGCGCGCAGCAGCGCGACCGTCTCCGGGTACGGGCCCGCCAACGCCCACTCCAGAGGCGTACGGCCACTCCCCTGCTCCTCCCTGAGGCCGGGATCGGCGCCGTGGGCGAGGAGTTCGCGTACGACGTCGGTGTGGCCCCAGCAGGCCGCCGCGCACAGCGGGGTGCCGTCGGCGCCGACTCCCGTGTTCTCGACGTCGGGGTCGGCGCCGGCGGTCAGCAGGACGCGGACCGCTTCCGCTTCGTCCTGCACCGAGGCCGTGTACAGCGCGGCCGTGCCGTCGGCGCCGGAGCGCAGCAGGGCGGTCGCCGTCCTGGTGTCACCCGTCCTCGCCGCCCGGTCCAGCTTGGCGGACAGTTTCTTGCTCTCGCGTCTCTTCACGGTCGCCGACCCTACGCGGCTGAGACGTCCCGAACAGCTTCAGCCAGCCCGGCACATCGACCTCGGCCCTGACCGTTTTCCCGGGCTGCCGGTCCAGCACCTCCCACCGGTCCGCGACCGCCGCCACGAGCATCAGCCCGCGCCCCGACTCGTCCAGCTCACCCGGGGCCCCGACCTCCCCCGGCCCCGGCGGATGGGACTCGCTCCTCGTATCGGTCACCTCGATCCGCACGCTGCCGGTCACCACCGACAGCCGCAGCTCGAAGTCCCGCCCGGGCACCCGCCCGTGCGTCACGGCGTTCGCCGCGAGTTCGGCCACCACGAGGGCGACTCTCTCGGATACGTCGGAGCCGTGGGGGATGCCCCAGATGTCGAGCCGGGTCCGGGCGAGGAAGCGCGCCAGCCTGGCGCAACGCGGTGTTGCGGGCAAACGCTCGGTGAACACGCGTACGGCGGCTTGTTGCTGGGGAGAAAGAGGAGTGGCCATGACTTAAATGTCGGCCGCTGTGAGCCACTTCACTAGGGCAAATCCGCGTACGCTGCGCGAGCGTACGCGGTTACCCTCTGGACAGTACCGGTCACGTCCCGTAACGATGCTGGGTGTCAAGATGCAGCGGGGACGTGTGCGAGAGGTGGCCAAAGGTGAGCGGTGGTAACGCGTCGGGGGCGAGTGGGAGGAAGGGCAGTGAGCCGGAATCCTCGGACAGTATGCGGACGTTCGGCGCGGTGCATCAGGCACTGCGCGAGCACGCGGGCCTGAGCAGGGAGGAGTTCGCCGATCTGGTCAATTTCTCCAAACACACGGTCGCGTCGGTCGAGCTGGGACGACGGATGCCGGACCCGGACTACGTGGAGATGGCGGAGGCGGCTCTGGGGAACACGGGGGCGTTGCGGAAGCCCCTGGAACACGTGGCACGGCAGCCGGGGTTGGCGGCGTGGTTCAGCCAGTGGGCGCAACTGGAGGCCACTGCGATCACGCTGTACGGGTATGACTCCCGAGTTGTTCCGGGGATGCTCCAGACCGAGGCGTACGCACGGAAGCTGTTCGCCGACGTGTTGCCTCCCTTGACGGACGACCAGATCGAGAAGCAGTGGGTGGCGCGCGCCAAGCGGCAACGGGTGCTGCACGAGCGGCCGAACACCGCGTTCGGCTTCATTCTGGAAGAGCACCTTTTCCTGCGGCGTACGGGCGGAACAGACGTAACCCGCGAACTCATCGATCACATCCTGGAGATCTCGGAGCTACGCAATGTCGAGATCCAGATCATGCCGCTCGTGAGGGAATCACACGCCGGGATGCAAGGTCCCATGTGGCTGCTGGAGACCCCGGCGAACAAGTGGTTCGCGTACACGGAAGCACCGGAGAGCGGTCAGTTGATCTCCGACCGCAAGATCGTGAGCATGCTCCAGCAACGGTATGCCAGGATGCGTTCACAGGCTCTCCCCCTTGAGGAGTCCGTGAGCCTGCTACACCGGATGCGAGGAGCCCTATGAGCACGCCCGAACTGACTTGGTTCAAGTCGAGCTACAGCAGCGGTTCCGGAGACAACTGCGTCGAGGTCGCCACGTGCCCGGAGACCATCCACGTACGTGACTCCAAGAACGCGCACGGCCCGCACCTGGCCCTCTCCCCCACCACCTGGGGTAACTTCCTCACCCAGCTCACCCACTGAACACCCTGCGCCCCGGGCACCGGAACCGGTACCCGGGGCGCACGCATGTCACTTCAGTGGGCGGCGCTGACCTCGGCCGGTTCCGGGTCCACCTGGTCGGTCAGGTCGCGCTCGCGCAGATGCGCCCGGATCGAGTACGTCAGGGCGGCAGCCCACAGCGCGTACGCGGCGATGTAGACCAGGACCCTCGTGGTGTCGGAGACGGAGAGCCAGTCGCTGTTCATGAGCGTGCGGGCGTTGGTGACGATGATGACGCCGCCCACCGCCGAGCCCAGGATGCGGGGCGGCAGCAGCCGTACCAGCCAGGCGGCCAGCGGCGCGGCCAGCAGGCCGCCGATGAGGAACGCGGCGACCCAGGCGAAGTCGATGCCCTGGGAGCCCAGGGAGAAGAGAAAACCGAGGCTCGCGGCCACCGCCACCAGGAATTCGCTGGTGTCGATCGAGCCGATGACCTTACGGGGTTCCATCCGGCCGGAGGCCAGCAGCGCGGGCGTGCCGACCGGGCCCCAGCCGCCCCCGCCGGTCGCGTCGAGGAAACCGGCGACCAGGCCCAGCGGGGTCAGGAAGCGGCGGCGCAGCGGGGCGCCCAGGCGGGTGCGCGGGAGGCCGCGCAGGGTGAAGCGGATCAGGACATAGGCGCCGAGGCCCAGCAGGATGACGGACATCAGGGGGGCGGCGACATCGGTGGAGAGGTTGGACAGGACCGTCGCTCCGAGGAACGCGCCGACCGCTCCCGGTACCCCGATCCGCGCCACGACCTTCCAGTCCACATTGCCGAACCGCCAGTGCGAGGCCCCGGACATCAGCGTCGTACCGATCTCGGCCAGGTGCACGGTGGCGGAGGCGGCGGCCGGGTTGGTGCCGAGGGCCAGGAGCAGGGTGGTCGAGGTCACCCCGTAGGCCATGCCCAGGCTGCCGTCCACCAACTGGGCTCCGAAGCCCGCGAGGGCGAGCAGGATCAAGGTGCGCATGGCGGCGTCCGTCCGTCGTCGTCGTATTCGATTCCCTGTATTCCCACCGGGTGGGTAGGAATGCACGGTCACGGACCTTAGACGGGGTGCCTGTCAGGACGCTTTGAGTGCATTCGGAATTCTCTGACCTGCGACAATGAGACTTTCTCAGCGATGACCCCGATGGTTGTCAGTACTTACTCACCCAGCCCACAGGCTCCTCGTAGGCCCGGGGAACACGATCTTCTCGTTGTCACAGAGCGAGGAGTTCTTGGATGAACGACTACGACCCGACCAACGCCACCCCGGCGGAGTCGGAGCCGGCAACCACGACGACCGATGTGCGCGTACGCCCCCCGCGCGCACGCCGGTTGCTGACCAGGAGGACCGGCGGAGCGCTTGTCGCCGCCGGGCTGACCTGCGCGGTCGCGGGATTCGCCGGTACGTCGGCGGCGTCCGCGTCACCGTCCGGCACCACGACCTCGGCGGTGCTGGCGGACGTCACCCCGTCCCCGACGCCCACGGCGCCGGAGGGCGGAGCGGTCGCGGGTCCGGCGGCGGGCGGGGCGACCGGCATCGTCGCGACGACCTCGAAGGACAGCTTCACCTTCACCACGGCAGCGGGTGTGACGGTGACCGTGAACGAGTCGTCGTCCACCAAGTACACGAACGGCAGCCGGAGCGCGACCGAGAAGGTGGTGAAGAAGGGCGAGAGCGTGCTGGTGCTGGGCACGGTCGACAGCGCGACCATCGACGCCACGAAGGTCAACGTCCAGCCGAACGGCGACGGCGGAGTGGCCGCCGCCGAAGCGGCCGGGGTGATCGAGTTCCAGCAGGGCACCCCCTCCCCCGACCAGTCGGTGGGTGAGATCCCCGAGTACACCGAGGGCGAGGGCACCATCCTCAGCGGCACGGTGGCCGACAAGGCGGTCAAGGCCGCGCAGGAGGTCGTCCCCGGCGGGGTCAACGACCGGGTGGTGGAGCTGTCGAACGGTGAGTACGAGGTTCACAACATCAGCGTGAACTGGCCGCACCACGTGTTCGTGAACGAGGACTTCGAGGTGATCGGCTGGAACTGAGGCCGCTGGAACCGAGGCCGAATGGCCGGCCGGCGGCTCAGTCGCCGGCCGGCGCCGGGCTGTCCAGCCGCTGCACCAGGTCCCGCAGGAGCGGGCCGTACTCGGGGTGGGCCAGGGCGTGGGCCATCTGGGCCACCAGGTAGTCGGCGGGGTTGCCCGTGTCGTACCACGTGCCGCTGATGACCTGGCCGTAGACCGCGCGGCCGACGGCGTACGCGTTGATCGCGTCGGTCAGATAGACCTCGCCGACCGGCTTGCCCTTCTCCCGGGCCTCGTACCAGCGGCGGGTCTGCTCCCGCAGTTCGTCCACGATGCCCGGCGTGATGACATAGCCGCCGATGGCCGCGTACGCGGAGGGCGCGTCGGTGGGCTTGGGCTTCTCCACCAGCCCGGTGATCCTCAGCTGTCCGCCGCCCAGGTCCTCCTTCACGATCGGCACGCCGTAGCGCTGGGACTCACCCCGGTCCATGGGCAGCAGCGCCAGCACCGGGCAGCCCGTCTGCTCATAGGCGCGGATCAGCTGCTGGGCGCGCGGCACCTCCGCCACGAACACGTCATCGGGCCACAGCACCAGGACGGGCTCGTCGCCGAAGGACCGGGCGGCGTTCAGTACGGGGGTGCCGTTGCCGTACGGGCCGTACTGGTCGAGGTAGGTGATGTGGCCGCTGCGAGCGAGCCCGGCGACCTCCTCCACCGCGTCCGCGTACGCGGTCTTGCCGTCGGCGCGCAGCTGTTCCACCAGGCCCGGGTTGGGCCGGAAGTGGTCCTGGATCAGGGACTTGCCCCCGCTGACGACAATCGTGATGTCGGTGATGCCGGAGTTCACCAGTTCCCGCACGGTGTGCTCGATGACCGGCTTGTCACCGACCGGCAGCATCTCCTTCGGGGTCGCCTTGGTCAGCGGCAGCAGACGGGAACCGAGCCCTGCGGCGGGAATCACGGCCCTGCGGATCGTCGGAGGCATCAGGTCTCTCTCGGTCGGTCGGCACGCCGGCCCGGCGGGGACGGCGGGGCGTCTTTGACGCTACCAATGCGCGGCCCGGACCGGCGGGCGGTCAGGGGTTGATCCAGGACGCCGGGTCCGCCGCGAGTTCCCGGACCGGGTCCGGGAGGGAAGCGCCCGCGATGTCCGCGATCGTGACGCCCTCCAGGATCTTGCGGACGTTGGCGCGCAGCGCGATCCACAGGGGGAGGAGGGGTTCGGCGGAGCCGGTGTAGGTGAGGGTCGTGGGGCGTTCGCCGCGGACGGAGACGATCGGGCCGTCCACCGTGCGGATCACGTCGGCGACGGTGATCTTCGCGGCGTCGCGGGCGAGGCGGTAGCCGCCGCCTCCGCCGCGCCGGCTCTCCACGATGCCGCCGCGCCGCAGATCGCCGAGGATTCCTTCCAGGAACTTGTGCGGGATGTCCTGGACGGCGGCGACCGTCTCCGCCTTCACCGGTTCACCGCCCGCCCGTACGGCGAGTTCCAGTACCGCCCGCACCGCGTAGTCCGCCCTAGCCGAGATCCTCATACGCCCATTGTGCGGTGCGTGCGGGACTGGAACTTGCCGGGTGGGTGGGGGAACGGGGTGCCGTGGGGACCATCCCGGTGGCGAGGGGCGCGGCCGCGCGGGTACGGGGTACGGGGTTCGGCCGAGGCCACCGGGCCGTGGGAGCCGGCTCCGGCGGCGGGGTCCCGTGGGCGCCACCCCGGTGGCGATGGGCGCAGCCGCGCGGGTACCGGGTTCGGCCGACGGGCACCGGGACGTGGGAGCCGGCTCCGGCGGCGCGTGGGTGGGCGAACGGGGTCCCGTGGGCGCCACCCCGGCGGTGACGGGCGCAGCCGCGCGGGTACCGGGTTCGGCCGACGGGCACCGGGACGTGGGAAGCGGCTCCGGCTGCCCCTGTCATGCCGCTCAGCTCCGCATCGAGCACCGAACCGGGCCGTCGCGGCAACGGCGCTTTCCGGCCGTACCGTTGGCGGTGGGCCGGTCATCGGGGGCCTCGCGCGTGACGCGGACACTGCCAGCCGCGTAACCTCGGACAAGCTGCCGGACGGCGGTGAGAAGGGGGTCCGATGAGCATCGCGGGCACGCTCGCGCTGGATCCCGCCGCCCGCACGGGCGAGTTGTACGGCTCGTCCGTCCGGGTCCCCGAGGCCGTGCCGGCGATCGGGGTACCCGCCGCTCCGCGACTCCGGAAGGACCCGAGGCCCCGCCGCCCCACCCGCGACCCGCTGCTGCCGACGCCCACGCGCCACCCGCTGCCGTCGCCGCCACCCGCCCCGCACTTCGGTGTGGAGCCGCCGCGGCCGGCGTACGGCACCGCCCGTGTCCTCGGCTCCGGGCCCGTGCGGGTGCCCGCCGCGACCGTGCGGGACGCCCTGACCAGGCGTCGGGCGGATGCCGCCGATGCGGAGCCCGGCGGAGCCTTCCGCCATGAGTGACCCCACCACCACAGCGACGCCGAACGACCAGACGACCCCGGGGAAGAAACGTGCGTACGAAGAAGGAGATGCGCCGGCTCGCCGACGCCCTCATCGCGTCCCTGCCGGTACCCACACCGGCCGACCCCGAGGCCCTGTTCGCCGCGCTGGTCACCGCCGTCGGGCAGTGGCGGGGGCGCGAGGTCGTGCTGCACCGGGAGGTGTTCCCGCCACACACCGCCAGCGGCCTGTGGCTGAACCGGGAGGCCCGCGACGACATCGTGGTCGACCGGCGGGCCGCCGTCTGGCACCAGATCGTGATCTTCTGCCACGAGGTGTGGCACATGCACCGCGAACCCCACCCCGCGGCGGCCGCTGACGCCCCGGCCGCGCTGCGCACCGACTTCTGTCTCGCGGAGGAGCAGGAGGCCGACCGGTTCGGCATGCTGATGGGGCAACGGCTGCGCACCCTCCTGGAGTCGCCGCCCGGCCCCGACCCGGACGCCGACGACGGCCCGGCGGGGCTCGCCGGACGGATCGGGGCGGCCCTCAACTACCGGGGGAACCGGGGATGAGCGGCCTCGTCAACTACATCAGCTGCGCGATGCTGTGGCTCGGCCTCGCGGTGAAGCTGCCGGACCTGCTCCGCCATCCCCAGGACCCCTTTCTGCGGGCGATCTGCGCGGTGCTGGGTCTCGCCGGGCTGTCCTTCGTGCTGGGGGCGCCGCCCACGGTGGGCGCGATCAACGACCTCAGCGGGATACCCAACCTGGCCGCGCCGATGACGTACGCGACGATCACCGCGTACAGCGCGGCCTCCCAGGTGCTGGTGGTGTGCTGGCGGGGCGGGCCCCGAACGCACCGGATCTCCCGGCGCTGGATCGTCGCCTACGCGTTCGTGGTGCTCGGCATCGCCGTGACGTTCACGCTGGGCGAGGCCCCGGTGGAGCGCCGTACCGACCTCGACACCTACTACGCCACGACCCCGTTCATCGCCCAGATGATCGTGCTGTACCTGGTCACGCATCTCTTCGCGGTCGCCGTCACCACCGTCTCCGCGCTGCGCTGGGCCCGGCAGGTGCACGGCTGGCTGCGCGCCGGGCTGGTCATCCTCGGCATGGGCACCCTGTGCGCCTCCGGCTACAGCCTGGCCAAGCTCGCCGCGGTCGCGGCCCGCTGGTTCGGCCACGACTGGTCCGCGCTGGACACCGACGTCTCACGCGCGGCGGCCGGGCTCGGCGCCTTCGCCACGTCCATCGGCGTACTGATCCCGCTGGCCGGGCCCGCGCTGACCCGCTGGCTCGCGTCCTGGCGCACCTACGCCCGGCTCGCCCCGCTGGAGCGCGAACTGGACGATGTGCTCACCCGGCGGTCGCTGCGGCTGGCCCGCCCGCGCTGGGCGGCGCCCGCCACCCGGCTGATGTGGCGCCAGACCAGCATCCACAACGCCCTCAGCTACCTGGACGCGTTCTTCGACCGGGTGCTGTACGACCGTGCCCTCGACGGCGAACTGCGGGCCACCGGCGATCCCCGGCGGGCCGAGGCCACCGCCTGGGCGGCCGTCATCGCCGCCGCGGCCCACGACGAACGCGGTGGCGGCCCACCCCCGGACGCCGGACGCCTGCCCGGCGAGGGCCCCGCCGCGGGCGCCCTGGTCGCCATCGCCCGCGCCCTGGCGACCTCCCCGCTCGTCGCCGCCGCCCGCCTCGGCGCGCTCGCGGCCGACGGGGCGGCTGCGGCGGCGCAGGCCGGCGCGCTCAACGGGGCCGGCCCGGTGAGCGGGGGGTGGGGCGGGCAGTCGCGGGGCGGCGAGGGGCTGCGCGAGGGCCTGCGCGAGGGGCGCGGCGCATGAGCCTCGTGGTGTACCTCGCGGCGGCACTGCTCGCGCTGGCCGCCGCGGTGCTGTTCCGGCGGCCCCTCGCCACCACGCGCAATCCGCTGACCGTCTCGACCTGTATGTCCATCACCCTGGGCGCCCTGGTGTTCGTCTGCTCGGCCCCGCTGACGCTGGCCGTGGTCAACGACCTCACGGGCGTCCCCAACTTCGGTGCGCCGCTGACGTACGGGCTGCTGTCGGCGTACAGCTGCTCGCTGCTGATCCTGCTGATCCACTGGCGGGGCGGCCCGCCCGAGCGGGTCCGGCGGACGGTGCTGCGCTGTGTCACCGCCTACGGCGCGCTCATCGTCGTCATCGTGGTCCTCTTCGTGCACGCCGACGCCGATGTCGAGCGGCTCGCCGACCTCGACACGTACTACGCCACCACCCCGTTCATGCGCGAGATGACCGTGCTCTACCTGGTCGGGCACAGTGTGTCGACCGTGGTGATGTGCGCGCTGTGCCTGAAGTGGCTGCGTGAGGTCACCGGGCTGCTGCGGGCCGGGCTGCTGCTGATCATGGCGGGCTCGGCGGTGGACCTGGTGGGGTTCCAGCTGGCCAAGTACACGGCGGTGGCGGCGCGTTGGGCGGGCGGTGACCTCGACTTCCTGTCCACGTCGGTGGCCCCGCCGATGGCCTCCCTCGCCGCGCTGCTGTGCTCGGCAGGCTTCACCCTGCCCCGGCTGCTGCCGCCGGCCCGCGCGCACTGGCGCTGTCTCGGCGACCATCGCAGGCTGCGGCCCCTGTGGACGCGGGTACGGTCCGTCTCCGTCGCGCCCCTGCCGCCGGGCGGCTGGTGGCAGTCGCCGCGGCAGCGGCTGCACTGGCGTGAGGTGGCCATACATGACGCGCTGCTGGCGCTCGCGCCCTACTTCGACGACAGCGTGCGCGAGCGGGTCCGGGACACCGCGGTGCGGGCCGGGCGCCCGGCGCACGAGGCGCGGATGACCGCCGAGGCGGCGATGCTCACCGACGCGGCGCGGCGGGCCGCTGCGGGGGAGCAGCCGCTGGAACCACCGAGTACGTACCGGCTCTACGCCACCGAGGTCTGCGACAGCAGCGGATTGGTCGAACTGGCCCACGCCGTACGGCAGTCACCGGTCTCCGACACAGCTTGCGAAGGTACGGTGAGGACTTCCCATGGCCTGAACCATGGCTGATTCTGATCCTTAGGGAGTCCCATGTCGTCGCGTCCCATGTCGTCGCGTCCCACGTCGCGTAGAGCTGTCGTCATCGGCGCCGGGCTGGCGGGCATGCTGGCCGCGGCGGCCCTGGACGGCGTCGTGGACGAGGTGCTGGTGCTGGACCGCGACGACCTGCCCGAGGGACCGGAGCACCGCCGGGGGCTGCCGCAGGGACGCCACGCCCATCTGCTGATGGCCGGGGGCATCGCCGCGATGGAGGAACTGGTGCCGGGCGGGCGGCTGCGCAAGGCGCTGCTCGCCGCGGGCGCCCACGAGATATCGCTGGGCAGAGGCATGGTGGCGCTCACCCCGCACGGCTGGCTCAGACGCTGGCGGCACGACGGGCCGCACATGATCACCTGCACCCGGGCGCTGCTGGACTGGACGGTACGGCAGACGGTGGTGGAGAGCACCCGAGTGGAGATCCGCCGGGGACGGGTGGAGGGCCTGCTGGGCGACGGGGGGCGGGTGACGGGCGTCCGGGTGTCGGGGTCGGATTCCAATGGGTCCGGCGAGGCCGGCGAGGACCTCGGGGCGGACCTGGTGGTCGACGCGAGCGGACGTGGGTCGCGGGTGCTGCACTGGCTCGAAGTGATCGGGATCTCCGGGATCACCGAGCGGACGGTGGACGCCGGGCTGGTCAACGCGACGCGCATCTACCGGACGCCGCCCGGCGCGGAGCGCTTCCCGCTCACGATGGTGCAAGCCGACCCGTACGCGTCCCGGCCCGGCCGCAGCGCGATGGTGCTGCCGATCGAGGGGGACCGCTGGATGGTGAGCCTCGCCGGTACCCGGGGCGGTGAGCCGCCCGCCGACCCGGAGGGTTTCCTCCGGTACACGCTCGACCTGCCCGACCCCATCGTCGGCCGGCTGATCTCCGGCGCCGAGCCGCTCACGGACGTCCGTATCGGCCACAGCACCAGCAATGTGCGGCGGTACCTGGAGAAGGCGCGGCGCTGGCCCGAGGGTTTCGTGGCCCTCGGCGACGCGGTCGCCACCTTCAACCCGGCGTACGGACAGGGCATGTCGGTCGCCGCGTTCGGCGCGCGGGTCCTGTCCCAGGAGGTACGGCGTACGGGACTGGCGGCGCCGGAACTGGCGCGGCGGGTCCAGCGGAGGCTGGCCCGGACGGTGGACGCCGCCTGGACGATGGCCGTCAGCCAGGACGTCTGGTACCCCGAGGCACGCGGCGGCGGCCCCGGCTTCACCGACCGCCTGACAGCGGCGTACTCGCGCCGCCTGACGGGGGCGGCGACGGGGTCCTACGTCGCGGCGTCCGCACTGTGGGATGTCACCAGCCTGACGGCGGGCCCGACCCGCCTGCTCCGACCGGGCGCGGTACTGGCAGCGACGCTGGGCTCCCCCCTGCCACCCCTGGCGGGACCGCCGTTGACTCCGGAGGAGCGGGGGGTACTGCGCGGGCTGGACCGTACGGGGGTTGCCGGGGCGGGGGATGAGGGTGCGGGGCATTGAGGGTACGGGCGTTGGGGTTGCGGGTCCTTGAGCGTGCGGGTGGGTTCGGGTGACCGGGGGGACGATGCGCAGCCCGGCGAGAACAGGGTGCCGCCCGAGCCCACCCGTGCCGCCCTTGGCGGCACGATTGCCCGCGGATCGACGAGGGCGGGCGGGGCGACTGCCCGCGGATTGACGGGGAGGGCGGGACGACTGCTCGCGGGCTAGCGTGGGAGTGGCGGCGCGGCAACGCCCTCAGGGGCGCGGGGAACTGCGCGACCAGCCCCCACCCGCCCCCAGCCGCTCCACCACCGCAGCCACCCACCACCACCGCCCCCAAGCCGGCGGCAGCTACGACTCGCCGAGTCGGCCTCTCAGCCGCTGCGCCCGCAGGACCAGCTCCAGTTCGAAGCGGCGGTCCGGGTTGTCTATCTCGTCGCCCCACAGTTCGCGGATCTGGCGCAGGCGGTAGCGGACGGTCTGGGGGTGGACGCCCAGGCGGGACGCGACCTCGGGGGCGCCGCCCCGGGTCTCCAGCCAGGCCAGCAGGGTTTCCGCCAGGCGGCGGCCGTGGGTCGGGCCGCAGTGCACCAGGGGGGCCAGCGCCCGCAGGGCTAGGTCGTCGATCAGTTCCTCGGGCTGGAGCAGGACCAGGGCCTCGGTGTGCTCGGTGCAGAACACCACCTCCCCGGCCGGCAGCAACCCCCGCTCCATCAGCCGTACCGCCGCCTCCGCCCAGCGCAGCGACTTCGCCGCGTCGGCCAGCGCGACCGGCGGCCCGATCGCCCCCGCCCACCCGGCGAGCGCCCGGTGCAGCAGCTCATGGCGGCCGGCGGCACCCGGCTCGGGCACCACCATGCGCGGCTGCTCGTACTCCATGTCCAGCAGCACCCCCTGACCGACGGCCGGCGCCACCGCCTCCCGCGCCGGGCGCAGCAGCACCCCGACGGCCACCCTCCGCGGCAGCGGCCACCCGATCTGCGCGGCCCGCTCCGCGAGCGCCTCGGCCGGGTCACCCCGGTGGCGTTCGACGAGGAGGAGTTCCATCAGGCGGCGCTGGAGACGCAGTCGTTCCCCGGCCTGCCGCGCCGCGGCCTCGGCGTACCCCCGTACCGACTGGTCGACCAGGCCGTCGAGATACTCGTACCCCGCGTCCACCAGCTCGTACATCGCCGGTGGCGGGATCTCCACGCGCTGCCCGATGTCGGCGAAACGGCGCCAGGCCAGACGTACGCCCATGCGGTAGATGGCCTGGAGCGAGTCCAGGCTGCGCCCGCCCAGGCCCTCGCCCCGGCCGAAGTCGTGGAAGACGCCGGGCGGGACCGTGGGGCGGCCCTCGGACTTCTCCAGGTGCTGGACGAACACCTCGATGGCGCGGCGGATGCCGACCAGCGCCATCGGCTCGCCGTTCTCGTCCAGCACGACGGGCAGATGCGGGTACTCGCGGCGGATCTCCCGCATGATGTCCTCGGCCAGGCCGGGGGCCTCGGCCAGGGCGATCGACGCGAACCTGCGCACCTGCAAGCGCGGTACGTCGTGCCAGGCGGAGCGGGGGGTGAGGGCGGGGGCGACAGCCGGGCGGGTGGTCACGGCTCAGCTCCCCTGACCTGCTTGCTCGTAGGTGATCAGTGGTGTGTTCGGTTGCTCGGGCGTGGCTTCGAGCAGCGCGACGACGCCGAACGCGGCGGCCACGGCTAGCGCGGCGGCGGCCACGACGGTCAGTGATGCGGCGAGCAGTCTGGACATCGCAGGGTCAGCCTCTCTGGTCCTGAGGTCGTCCCACCCCTGCCTGTCGGAGTCAGTGTTGATGCGTGTGCACGTGCCGTCAAGGGGCCATACCTCCCGACACTCATGAAATGACGTGACGTCAGCTCCCCCGGACCCCGAAATTGTCACCTCCGTGAGTAGCCGTACGGAACGCGTAAGCGAAAACTGTGCCACCCCACCCCCGCACACTCCGTTCACAGTCGACTCCCAGAAGACACGTCCCGTATCCCCCGATTCCGCCCCCTGTCGCGTTCCCCCACCGAGTTCCGCACCCTGACGAGTTGGAGCTCCCATGCCCCAGCACGTGCCGTCCCCGCCGCGTGCCACCCTCTCCCGGCCGCAGCACACCATGGCCCCGCTCGCGGTGCCGCGGCGCATCACCTTCCTCGCCCATCGCGACCTCGGCAATCCGGCCGCCGGCGGCTCCGAGCTGCTGGTCGACCGGCTCGCCGACGGGCTGACCCGCCTCGGCCACCAGGTCACCCTGGTGTGCGGCGGGCCCGCCTCCCCGCCGGCCGCCTACCGGACGGTGTCGGCGGGCGGCGCCTACGGCCACTACCTGCGCGCCCGGTCCGTGTTCGCCCGCGAGGTCGGCGAGACCGATCTGCTGGTGGAGGTCTGCAACGGCATGCCCTACCTCGCCCCCCTCTGGCATCGCGGGCCGACCATGTGCCTGGTCAACCATGTGCACAGCGATCTGTGGGGCATGCGGTTCGGCGGCCCCCTGGCCCCGGCCGCCCGACTGGGCCGGCGGCTGGAGCACTGGGCGCTGAGCGGAGCGGTACGG
This sequence comes from Streptomyces sp. NPDC056734, assembly GCF_042790455.1. NCBI lineage: Bacteria > Bacillati > Actinomycetota > Actinomycetes > Kitasatosporales > Streptomycetaceae > Streptomyces > Streptomyces sp. NPDC056734. The sequence continues at coordinate 20,606 of NZ_JBHTZD010000010.1, read as the reverse complement.
CACAACAGTCTGCTGGTCGCCGTGTCCCCGTCCACCGCCCAGGCGCTGCACGCGCTCGGCGTGGCCCACGACCGCATCCGGGTCGTGCACAACGGCGTCGCGGAACCCGGGCCGCGCACCGCGCGTTCCCCCGAGCCGCTGTTCGTGGCCGTCGGACGGCTCGTCGAGTACAAGCGCATCGATCTGCTGCTGCGGCTGTGGGAACGGGTGCGCCCGGTCACCGGCGGGCGGCTGCTGATCGTCGGCGACGGGCCCGAACGCGAGCGGCTGGAACGGCTCGCCGGGCCCGGTGTCGAGTTCACCGGGCATGTCTCCGAGGCCGAGAAGCACCGGCTGCTGTGCGCGGCCTGGCTGCTGCTGCATCCGTCCGCCGTGGAGGGGTGGGGGCTGGTGGTGACCGAGGCGGCGGCTCGGCGGACGCCGACGGTCGCGTTCGATGTGCCGGGGCTTCGGGACTCCGTCGTGGATGGGGAGACGGGGGTTTTGGCTCGGGGGGAGTCCTCGTTCGCCGCGGCTTGGTGTTCGTTGGCCTTGTCGGCGGAGCGGCGTGCGGCTATGGGGGGTGCGGGGGTTTCGCTGGCCTCGGGGTTTCGGTGGGGGCGGACTGTTCGGGGGTTTCGGGCGGTTGCCGGGGAGGCGTATCGGTTGGGGAGGGGCGGCTATGCGGTGGGGGGGTGACGATGTGTTTCGAGTGCGGGTGCGTTGTGGCTTGTCGCGCCCACGCGGCGGAGCCGCAAATGTCACGGCCCCGCGCCCCTCAGACGCCAATCCAGCCCAGCCGCGTTTCAAGGACCCGTCCCTCGCCCGCTCCCTCGCCCTGTTCCGGGCCTTTCTTCGTGAGCAGGAGGAGCCCGAGAAGTGCTACTCGCTGCTCGCCCGTGACGCCGTCGATCAAGTCGAGGCGCATTACGGAGCCGTCGCCGGACGCGTCGTCGTCGATGTCGGTGGTGGCAGCGGGTACTTCACCGAGGAGTTTCGGCGGCGTGGGGCGGATGCCTATCTCTTCGAACCCGACGTCGGTGAGCTGGGGGCCGAGCCGCCGCCCGGATCCGTGATCGCCGACGGGTATCTGCTGCCGCTCGGGGACGGGGTCGCGGACGTGACCTTCACCTCGAACGTGCTGGAGCATGTCGCCGATCCCCAGACGTTTCTCAGTGAGCTGGCCCGGGTGACCCGGCCCGGCGGGCTGGTCTATGTGTCGTTCACCAACTGGCTGTCCCCGTGGGGCGGTCACGAGTGGGCGCCCTGGCACTACCTCGGTGCCGAGCGGGCCCGCGCGCGGTACCGGCGGCGTACCGGCAAGGCCGCCAAGCACACCCTCGGCGAGAACCTGTTCGCCGTGCACATCGGCACGACCCTGCGGCAGGTGCGCGCCCGCGACGATCTGACGGTCGTCTCGGCCCGCTCCCGCTACTGGCCCTTCCTCACGGAGTGGATCGTCAAGGTCCCCGGTCTCCGTGAGATAGCCACCTGGAATCTCCTCCTCATCCTCCGGCGGTGTCCCCCATGACGACCACGGTCCAGGCTCCTCCCCCGGCAGCCACCCCCACCACCGCGAACAGCGCGGGCCCTCCCGAGGGCCCCCGGTCGCGGCGCTGGCTGCTGGGATTCTGGGCCGTGGTCCTGGTGTTGTTCCTGGCGGTGAAGCCGGGACGGCAGACCTTCGACACCAAGCTCGGGGTGACGGTCGATCCAGGGCAGTTCCTGTCCGATCTGGGGCAGTTGTGGCACGACCGCAGCGGCTTCGGCGGCATCCAGGACCAGTACGTGGGCTATCTGTGGCCGATGCTGCCGTTCCACTGGCTGGCCCGTGCCGTGGAGCTGCCCGTGTGGCTGGCCGAGCGGCTGTGGATGTCCGTCATCGTGTCGGTGGCGTTCTGGGGTGCCCTGCGGCTGGCCGAGCGGCTGGGTGTCGGCAACGGGGCCTCGCGGCTGCTCGCGGCCCTCGCGTACGCGCTGTGGCCGGTGTTCACCATCGTCATCGGCTCCACGTCGGCCGCCGCGCTGCCCGGCGCGTTCCTGCCGTGGGTGCTGCTGCCGCTGGCCGACCCGCGCTACAGCGCCCGGGTCGCGGCGCTGCGGTCGGTACTGTTCGTGCCGTTCATGGGTGGGGTCAACGCGGCCTCGACGCTGGCGTCCCTGGTGCCGGTCGGTCTCTATCTGCTGACCCGGCCGCGCGGGCCCCGGCAGCGCAGGCTGATCGCCTGGTGGGTGCCCGGGGTGATCGTGGCGACGGCATGGTGGTGGATCCCGCTGCTGCTGCTCGGCGCCTACGGCGAGAACTTCCTGCCGTACGTGGAGAGCGCGCGGACCACGACCGACACCATGGCGGCGACGGAGGCACTGCGCGGCGCCGGGAACTGGGTGGCGTATCTGCACTTCGGTGAGGCGTGGTTGCCGGCCGGGTGGGTGGTGGCGTCGGCGGTGGTGGTGATCGTCTGTTCGGCGCTGGCCGCCGGGCTGGGGCTCGCCGGGCTGGCCCGGCGGGATGTGCCCGAGCGGCGCTGGCTGGTGCTGACCGTGCTGGTGTGTGTGCTGGTGCTGCTCGCCGGGTACGGCGGCACGTTCGGCGGCCTCTTCCACGGGAGTGTGCAGGACTGGCTGGACGGGTGGCTGGCGCCGTTCCGCAATATCTACAAGTTCCAGACGGGCGTGGCCCTCGCGCTGGTCCTGGGGCTCGCGCACCTGGTGGCGGTGGCCGCCGAGCCGAGCGGGGCCCGTCCGGTGCGCGGACGCCGCCTCGCGCCGCTGATCGCGGCGGTACTGGTGCTGCCGGGGCTGGTGTGGCCGTATCTCAACGGGTCGATCCTCAACCAGGGTTCGTTCCAGGAGGTTCCCGCGTACTGGCAGACGGTGGCCGACCGGCTGGAGGAGTGGTCGCCCGACTCGCGCGCCCTCGTGGTCCCGGCGACCGCGCACGGCGTCTACACCTGGGGCTCGACCATCGACCAGCCGCTGGACGTGCTCGCCGGATCCCGGTGGGGCCAGCGGGACTATGTGCCGTTCGGGCAGCCCGGCAACCGGCGCGCCATGGACGCGGTGGAACAGGCGCTCCAGACGGGGGTGGAGGTGCCGGGGCTGGCCGACTATCTGAGCCGCGCCGGGGTCTATTACGTCGTCGTCCGCAACGATCTCGATCCGGACCAGGTCGGCTACACCCCGACCACCACCGTGAAGCGGACCCTTGAGCAGTCCGGGTACGAGCGGGTCGCCGGGTACGGGCCGATGATGACCGGCGGGCGGATCGCCGAGGACACACCGTTGCAGGTCGAGGGGCTGTATCCGGTACAGCGGGCGGTGGAGATCTACCGGCCCGCCGATCCGGGCGTGCCCCGGCCGGGGCAGGCCGGGCTGGCGCCGGTCGCCGACACGGCCCAGGTCTCCGGCGGCCCGGAAGCGCTGCTGCCGCTGGCGTCCGACCTGCGTGGCCGGGCGAGCGTGCTGACCGGCGACGGGCATCCGGGGCTCGGCTCACCCCCGTTGCAGATCAGCGGGGACGGGCTGCGGCGCGCGGACACCCGGTTCGGGCTGGTCAGCGCCAACACCTCGTACACGTACACCCGTGACGAGCGCAACGCGCCGGACGCCTATCAGGACGCGGGCGAGGCACCGCACCAGATCCTGCCGCTGACCGGCATCGACCATCAGACGGTGGCCGAGCTGCGGGGCGCGGAGTCGGTGACCGCCTCGTCGTACGGGAGCTGGTTCTTCCATCTGCCGCAGTTCGACCCGGTGAACGCCTTCGACGGGAACCCCGACACCGCCTGGACCGAGGGTTCGGCGGACACCCCGGACGGGGAGTGGCTGCGGATCGGGTTCGCCGAGGAGTACGACATGCCGTCGTCGTTCCGGGTGACGCCGCTGCCGCAGGAGAGTGTGCGGTCGGCTCCCACGCGGGTGCGGGTGGAGACCGAGCGGGGGTCGGAGACCAGCTATCTCCAGCCCAATGGGGCCGCGCAGTCCGTCAAGGCGCCCGCCGGGGCGACCAGTTGGATGAAGCTGACCATCCTGGACTCCGTGGAGCGGCGGCCGGGGCTGCTCGGCGCCGGGTTCGCCGAGATCACCCTCCCTGAGGTGACGGTGACCCGGATGCTGGCGCTCCCGGCGGACTCGGCGGACAGCGACGCGGCGAGCGAGGTCGTCTCCCTGCACCGGGTCGCCGACCCGGCCGGCATGTCCCCGACCGGTTCCGAAGCGGGCCTGCACCGCGCCTTCACCACCGGCACGGACGGCACCTACGAGATCGAGGCGAGCGCGGTCGCCGTGCCCGGCGCCGAACTCGACCGGATGCTCTACGACATCGCCCCCGACCAGGCCCAGCGGATCACCGCCACCGCCGACTCCACCGCCCGGCTCGGCGTCGGCCTGTCCGCCCGCAATCTGACCGACGGCGATCTGACCACGGCCTGGATCGCGGGCGACACCCCGACGATCCACCTGAGCTGGGAAGGCTTGCAGCCGATCGATGAACTGGTGCTGGCCGGGGCGGGCGGCCTGACCACCCGCCCCACCGAGGTCACCATCGACTCGCCCGGCGGCGCGACCACCGCCGCCGTGGACAAGAACGGCTGGGTCCGCTTCCCGCCGATCACCACCGACCGGCTGGACATCACCATCACCGACACCGCGCCGATCACCCTCCACAACCCCCTGGTGGACGAGGATCTGCGCCTCCCGGTCGGCCTGACCGAGGCATACATCCCGGCCCTGGACAGCTACCGCACCCCGCAGCCCGACCCCGACCGCACCTTCGCCCTGCCCTGCGGCTCCGGCCCCGTCGTCGCGATCGACGGCACCCTGTACGAGACCAGCGTCGAGGGCCTGGTCCGGGACCTGACCGAGCGGCGCCGCATCCCGGTGACGCTGTGCGGCGCCGACGACAACCGCCTCGACCTCGCGGCGGGCGACCACCAGGTGGAGTCCGGCGACGCGGGCCCGCTGCTCCTGACCGACCTCACCCTCACCCGGGGCACGGTGACCGCGCCGGCCACCGCCGACCGTGCGCTGGAGGTACGGGACTGGCTCGGCGACCAGCGCGAACTGAGCGTCGGTGCGGGCGACGCCTCGTACGTGACGACGTACGAGAACTTCAATGACGGCTGGCAGGCCACCCTGAACGGGCGTGAACTGACCCCCGTCCGGCTCGACGGCTGGCAGCAGGGCTGGCTGATCCCGGCCGGCGAGGGCGGCACCCTCACGCTGTCCTACAGTCCCGCCACGACGTACGACGCCGCCCTGATCGGCAGCGGGGTGGGGCTCGCAGGTCTGGTGGGCCTGGCGCTGTGGCGGCGCCGCGAGCCCAGCACCGACGCCCCGCAGGAGACTCCGCCGCCGCCTGGGGTGTGGCTGGGGACGGTGGCGCTGACGCTGGTCGCGGTGGTCATCGCGGGCTGGTTGGCGCTGCTCGTCCCGGCGCTCGCCCTGCTGGCCCACTGGCGACACCGGCTCCTCGTCCCGATCGCCTTCGGCTCCCTCGCCCTCGCGGGCATCACGGCGGCGACCGGCGCGGGTCAGCCGGTCGGCGACGGCTCGGGCTCCTTCGGTCCCGTCGCCCAACTCCTCACGCTGATCGGCCTGTTCGCGGCGCTGGTGAGCGTGCGGGAACGGGTGCGGGACGGGCAACCGAAGCGGCTGACGGGGGACCGTCCATGACGAGGATCCCCTTCCCCGTGGTGGATGAGATCGCCCGGCACTGCCTCCAGGAGGAGGAGCCGGAGACTGTCCACATCGAGGTCCACCTCCCGGGCCCCATCGACCCACCCCGCCTGCGCAAGGCGTTCACCGAGGCCCTGCAACGCCACCCCCGCGTCCTGATGCGGGAGGCTCCCGGGCCGTGGTACCGCCGCCGCTACGAGTGGGAACTGACGGGGGAACCGGAGGTGGAGGTGGTGCGGTTCACCGACCCAGGGGAAGGCGCTCTGCGGGACGCGCGAGCCAGATCCCTGGCCAAGGCCCCACCCTTGTCGAAGTCACCCCCGGTGCGCCTGGAAGTCGTACCTCTCCTAGCTGCGGGCAGTCGTGCCGCTGGGGCGGCACGGGTGGGCCCAGCGGCACCCCGCAAGCGCGGGCAAGCACTCCCCACCACCCCCGCACCCACGGCCCTGATCCTCACCCTCAACCACACCGCCCTCGACGGCCCCGCCTGCCTCCGCATCCTGGCGACGGCAGCGGAGCTGTACGGCGGCAAGGACAACACCCCCACCGCACCCCCGACCCGCCCCCATCAACCCCCACCCCCCACCCCCGACACCCCCGCCACCTGGTCCCGCCCGGCCCGCGTGGCCCAAGGCACCCCCGACACCTCCCCCGGCAACGGCCTGCTCGTCACCGAACTCCCCCTCCCCCGCCGCCCCAAGGACGCCCCCTACACCGTCAACGACCAGCTGATGGTCACCACGGCCCGCACCCTCGCCCACTGGAACCGCGAACACGGAGCGCCCCCGCGCCCCCTGCGCATCACCATGCCCGTGGACGACCGCCCCCGCGACCCCACCATGCCGATCGGCAACGGCACCCGACTGGTCGAAGTCCCTTTCTCCCCGGACGAGTTGAAGACCGACGACATCCCCGCCCTCCTCCACCGCACGGCCACCAGAACCCGCGCCCTCAAGGCCCTCCCCAGCCCCCAACTGGGCCACGGCGCCACCCTGCTGACCGCCCCGGTCGCCCCCGTCGCCTGGCGGGCCGCGCTCACCCGCACGCTCCGCCGGGCCGCCGCCCCCTGGACGTCCACCACCCTGCTCAGCAACATTGGCAGAATCCCGTACCCGCTGGACTTCGGCGCGGAGGCGGGCCGGGCGCACGCCGTGTGGTTCTCGGCGCCGGCCCGGATGCCACGCGGCCTGACCGTCACCACGGCGTCCACGGCGGGCCGGCTGCATCTGGCCCTGCGCTGGTCGCGCGCCCTGCTCGGCCCCGACGACGGCGACCGGCTGCGGGACCTCTTCGCGCACCACCTGCATACGACGGAGGCCGGCCCATGAGCACCACCGCGCCCGTCACCACCCCACCCGACCTGCGCGACTTCTACGAGAACCCGGCGGTGCCGGTGGCCTCCGGCGCCGCCCGCTCACTGCGCCAGGCCCGCATGCTGGCGGCGGCCCTGGCCGGGACGACCGACCGGACCGTCCTGGACATCGGCTGCGGCGACGGCACGGCAGCCGCCACCGCCGCCCCCCTGCTGCGCGGCCACCGGCTGATCGGCGTCGACTGGTCACAGGACGCGCTGGTACGGGCCCGGACCCGGCTGCCGCAGGTGATCCGCGGGGAACTCACCGGCGGCGGGCTGCCGTTGCGGGCCGGGGCGGCGGACGCGGTGCTGTTCAGTGAGGTGGTCGAGCATCTGGTCGACCCGGACGCGGCGCTGGACGAGATCCGGCGGGTGCTGCGCCCCGGCGGCCATCTGATGCTGTCCACCCCGAATCTGGCCGCCTGGTACAACCGGGGGCTGCTGCTGGCCGGGGTGCAGCCGGTGTTCTCCGAGGTGAGTCTGCGCGCGATCCACGGGCGGCCGGGCTCGGAGGTGGTCGGGCATCTGCGGCTGTACACGGCCCGTGCGCTGCGGGAGTTCGTCACGGCGGCGGGCTTCGACGTCGTACGGCTGGCGGGGGCGCCCTTCCACGGGGTGCCTCGGGTGCTGCGCCCGCTGGACCGGCTGGCGTGTGCCCGGCCGCCGCTGGCGTCGATCCTGCTGCTGCACGCCCGCCGGCGTTGAGCATGTGGTGGGGGGTGGCGGCGGCCCTGCTGGCGAACGTGCTGTACAGCGCCGGGTTCGTGCTGGAGAAGCGGGCACTGGGGGCGTTGCCGGAGGTGAGTGTGCGGCGCCCTGCGCGGCTGCTGCGGCTGGTGCTGGGCAGCCCGCTGTGGATCGCGGGCTCGCTGGCGCTGGCGGCGGGTTTCGGGGCGCAGTTGCTGGTGTACCGGACGCTGCCGATCGCCGCCGCGCAGGGCATCTTCGTCGCCGGTCTGGTGCTGCTGGTGCTGCTGTCGTCGCGGCTGCTCGGCGAGGAGACCAGCGGCCGGGAGCGGTACGCGCTCGCGGCGATCCTGCTCGCGCTGCTGATGGTGGTGCTGTCGCTGGACGAGAGCGCCGACACGGTGGGCCGGGGCGCCTCCTATCCGCTGGTGCTGCTGGTGTGCGTGCCGTCGCTGGCGGCCGGGGTGTGGCTGTACCGGTCGGCCGAGCGCGGCGCCGGTCACCGGCACCGGCGGCCCACGACCGGCGTGGCGTACGGGGTCGCGGTCGGGCTGCTCTACGGGGTCAGCTCGCTCGCCATCAAGGGCGTCTCCGGGTACCTCACGGCGGACGGGCCCGGCGCGGCGCTCACCGGGGTGCTGGGCTCCCCCTACCCGTATCTGCTGCTGTTCACCGGCGCGTTCGGCCTGATCATGTCGCAGGCCGCGCTCCAGCGCTGCCGGGCCTCGCTGATCGTGCCGGTGTGCACGACGGTGACCGCGCTGTACACGGCCGTGCTCGGCACCCTGGCGTTCGGTGAGGCGCTGCCCGCCGATCCGGCCCGGCTCGGGCTGCGGATCGCCGGGACCTGTCTGGCGGTCGCTGTGCTGCTGATGATGCCCACGCATGACGCCGCCCCCCGACCGCCCCTGGGCGAAAAGACGGACAAGGAGCTGACCGACCCATGAAGCCGGACGACCCGCTGCTGAGGATCCTCGCCTGCCCGCTCGACAAGGGACCGCTGCATCTGCTCGCGGGAGACGGGGGCGAGTCGCTGTACAACCCCCGGCTGCGGCGCCGCTATCCGATCGTGGACGGGGTGCCGCAGTTGCTGCCGTCGTCCGGGGAGCAGGTCCCGCAGGACGAGCACGAGACGCTGCTGAAGCGGATGGCGCCGTGAGCGGGCCCGGGGCCCGGGACGTCACGGGCCTCGCCGGGACCGCGTCCCCCGTCGCCCCGCCCCGGACCCTGGCCCACCGGATGGCGTCGTACCTCCCGGACCGGCTGGTGGCGGCCACCGCGCGGGCGGTGTACCCGCGCTTCGAGCCGGAGCTGGCCCGGATCACCGACCTGTGCCCGCCCGGCTGCGGTACGGCGGTGGATGTGGGCGGCTGGTACGGCCCCTGGACGCGGCGGCTGAGCGGTCTGGCGCGGCGGGTGGTGACGGTGGAGCCGGTGCCACGGCTGGCCCGGCTGCTGGCGCGCACCGCCCCGCCGAACGTCCGGGTGATCCAGGCCGCCGCCTCGGACGGTCCGGGCACGGCCCGGCTCTGGCTGCCCGCCGACGACGCCGGTGACCGCGGGGTGTCCTCGCTGGTCCGGCGGGACATCCACGCCCGCGCGGTGCCGGTGCGCTGTGTCGCGCTGGACGATCTGGGCCTGAGGGACGTCGGGTTCGTGAAGATCGACGTGGACGGCAGCGAACTGGCGGTGCTGCGGGGCGCGACCACGCTGCTGACCCGGGACCGTCCGGCCCTCTTCGTGGAGCTGGAGGCCCGGATCCAGCCGGTGGGCCCGGTGGTGACGTACCTCGGCACGCTGGGCTACACCGGGTGGGTGCTCCCGGCGGACCGGTGGGTCCCGCTCGACGCCTTCCCCCTGGAGAGCCATCAGGAGGGCGCGGCCCATCTGGCGTCCGAGGGCCTGCTGCGCCGGGTGCTGCCGCTGCGGGGTCGCGCCCGCTATGTGAACTCGGTGCTGTTCCTGCCGCAGGGCCGCAGGCCGGGGACGGGCGGCCGGCCGCCGGGGCGCAGGTCGGGCCGGGGCGGCGTACGCCACGATGGTCTGTATGTCCTTGGATTCCACGCCCGGCGCTGACGGCCGTTTCACCCCGCTCGATTTCCAGCTGGTGCTGCTGCGCCGGATGGCCGACCACAATCCGGACCTGGTGGAGGACGCCCGGCGGCACCTGGGCGTCTCGCTCGCCGGGATGCGCGCGGCGAACAAGCGCTGGCAGGCGATGGTCCGCTCGCCGCGCTCCCGCTCGACCGCGTCGCGCTCTGGCTCCGGCTCCGGCTCGGCCGCGTCCCGCTACCGCTCGGTGCTCGGCGCCCCCGCGTCGACGGCCGCCCGCCGCATCGGCGACCTGGACTGCGAGGCGTGGCAGTGGCCGCTGCCGCTCTGGCCGGACCTGCGGTTCGAGGTGCTGGTCGGCCCGAACCGGGCGGTGTGGAACGAATGGCTGGTCCGCGCCCCGGACGCGCCCGCCCCGCCCCTCCACCACCTGGCGGACCTCACCCCCTGGTCCTGCACGGTCGACGAGGCCGCCCGCGCCTTCGCCCCGGCCCGCCCCCTGGAGGGCAGCGCGCCCACCCGCTGGGGCCTCGCCTTCACGGCCCCGGACACGGAGGGGGTACGGCGGGAGGTGGTGGCGGAGTTCACGTGGGGGTTGTTGCAGCGGGTGGCGGTGACGGGGTGAGGCAGGGGCGGTGGTAACGAGGGTGAGACACGGACGGTGGTGACGGGGGTGAGACACGGACGGTGGTGACCGGCTGAGGCACCCAGCGCATCCGCGTAACCCACCCCGGTCGGCCTCAACCCCCCGCCGCCCTCAGCACCGCCTCCGCCACCCGCCCCACCGACGCCGGATGCAGGTCCAGAAACATATGGGGCTCGACCAGCTCCAGTTCCATCACGCACGGCTGCCCGTCCTCGCCGTCGACCAGGTCGACGCGGGCGTACAGCAGGTCGGGGGCGTCGGGTACGGCGGTCAGGGCGCGGTCGGCGACGGCCAGTTCGGCGTCGGTGGGCTGCCAGGCACGTACCCCCGGGTGGGCGGTCTTGCGGGCGTCGTACGGGGTGCCCGGCGCGAGCACCGGGCCCTTGCGGATGCCGTGCAGCAGCCGCCCGCCGAAGAACTGGAGGGCGCGTTCGCCGGTGGCGTCGATGGCGCGGACGTACGGCTGGATCATCGCGGTGAAGCCCTCGGCGTGCATCCGCTCCAATTGCCGTACGGCGGTGGCGTGCTCGTCGGGGGTGTAGCGGGCGGCGAGGCGGGCGCCCGCGCCGGAGGTCGGCTTGACGACGTACTCATGGTCGGCGGGCAGTTCGGCGGGCCCGTAGGGCTCCCCGGGGGCCACGTACCGGGTCGGGACCGTGGGGACGCCCGCCGCCGCCAGGTCGCCGAGGTAACGCTTGTCGGCGTTCCAGCGGATCACGTCGGCCGGGTTGGCGAGGTGGGTGAGCCTGCCGCAGCGGGCGGCCCAGGCCAGGAACTCGGTCGCCCGCCAGCTGTAGTCCCAGGTCGAGCGGATCACGGCGAGGTCGAAGGCGGCCCAGTCTGCGTCCGGGTCGTCCCAGACCACCGCCTCGGCGCGGGCGCCCGCGTCCCGCAGGGCCGCCAGCAGCACCGGGAGATCGGGATCGGCCACCACCTCGGGGCCGGGACGGCAGGTGACCAGGGCTACACGGCTCACGGCGACTCGCTCTCCCCACGGCCGCCGCTCGCGCGCACGGCCCGTACCCGATGATCGGACAGCGGTCAGGCTAACAATCGAACGCGAACCCCGGCGGCCCGCTTGACCTTCACCTTCGGTCAAGCCCGAGCATCGGTGCCGGAACCGGAGGAGGTTTCCAGGTGGAACACATGCTGACGATCGGCGCCTTCGCCAGGGCGTCCCGGCTGTCGCCGAAGGCGCTGCGGCTGTACGACGAGCTGGCGCTGTTGCGTCCGGCGCGCGTCGACCCGGACAACGGCTACCGCTACTACGCGCCCGGCCAGCTCGAACAGGCCAGGCTGGTGGCGTGGCTGCGCCGCCTGGGGATGCCGCTGGCCCGGATCCGCGAGGTGTGCACGCTGCCGCCCGCCACCGCGGCCGGGGAGATCCGCGCCTACTGGGCCCGGGTGGAGGCGGAGACGGCCGAGCGCCGCGACCTCGCCGGATTCCTCGTGGACCACCTGACAACACGACCGCGGAAGGCCCCCGCCATGACGACGCCCCTCACCCTGCGCTACGCCGCCCACTCCGACCGGGGCCGGGTGCGCCCGGTCAACCAGGACACCGCCTACGCGGGCACCCGGCTGCTCGCGGTGGCCGACGGCTTCGGCCCGGACGGCGGCCGGGCGAGCACGGCGGCCGTGGAGACGTTCAAGGCGCTGGAGGCGCTGGGGGAGACCGAGGTCCCGGCGGGTGAGGTGCTGAACCTGCTGGAGGCGGCCGTGCGGGACGCGGCGCTGGCTGTGCAGGACGCCGGCACCGGGGCGGAGGAGGCCGGCACCGGGGGTGCCGAGGGCAGGGAGGAGGCCGGCACCACCCTCACCGCACTCCTCTGGACCGGCTCGCACCTCGCCCTGGTCCACATCGGTGACTCCCGCGCGTATCTGCTGCGCGACGGCGGCCTGTTCCGTATCACCCACGACCACACGGTGGTCCAGTCGATGATCGACGAGGGCCGGCTGACCCCGGAGGAGGCCACCAGCCACCCCCAGCGCACCCTGCTCCTCAACGCCCTGACCGGCACCGGCCACCCCACCCCCGACCTCCACCTGCACGACGCCCACCCCGGCGACCGCTACCTGCTCTGCTCGGACGGCCTCCCGGCGGTCGTCCCGGACGCCGTGATCCGTACGACGCTGGCGGCGGCCGGGACCCCCGAGGCGGCCGTCGACGCCCTGGTCGGCGCGGCGAACGCGGCGGGCGGCCCGGACAACGTCAGCTGTGTGGTGGCGGAGGTGACACCGGCGGCAACGGCCTGACGCGGGCCTGCGGCGTGACCCACGGGGCTGGGGGCGGGCCCGCCGGGGCAGGATCGCCCCATGTCGATGACGGGCGATCGGGAGACGGAGACGGGCTGCGGCGTGGGGCTCGCGTGGCTGGTGTGGGGGCCCCGGCCGGGGTGCGGCTGGTGAGCGTGGAGCGGGATCCCGTACGGGCCCGGGTGGCGGCCGAGGTGTTCGTGGACCGGCCCGAGGTCACCGTCCTCACCGGCGACTGGCAGCGGATCGCCGAGCGGGCCCCGTACGCCCTGCTGGTGCTCGACGGGGGCGGCCAGGGCAAGACACCCGGGGACGATCCGGCGCCGGTGGCCGACCTGCTGGCCACGGCCCGGCTCACTGGCTCACCCACCCCGCGCTGCACACGGCAGAGCTACGCCTGGCGCCGTATCTGGCCACCCTCGTGGGAACGTTGCGCCACACCGACGACCGATGACCGTCTGACCGATCCAAGGAGTACACCCCGTGTCCTCACCCTCCCCTGCACCTTCCCTGGCCCCCTCTCCGGCACTTTTCCCGGCCCTGCGCCGCGCGCCCGCCGAGCGGCCCGCCGTGCGGTTCGGCGCGCGTTCCCTGACGTACGGCGGGCTCGCCGGAGCGGCCGGGGCCGTCGCCGGGCGGGTGCGCGGGGCCCGGCGGGTGGCCGTCTGGGCGACGCCGGAGCTGGAGACGGCCGTCGCGACGGTCGGCGTACTGACCGCCGGGGTCGCCGCCGTGCCGCTGAACCCGAGGTCGGGTGAGAAGGAGCTGGGGCACATCCTGGCCGACAGCGCCCCGGACGCCGTACTGACCGCGCCCGGCACCGAACTGCCCGCCCCGCTCGCCGCGCTCCCCCGTATCGAGGTGGACGTGCACGCGACGGGCCCGGTCCCCGCCGACGACGCCGGCGCCGACGCGCCCGCGCTGGTCGTCTACACCTCGGGCACCACCGGCCCGCCCAAGGGCGCGGTGCTGCCCCGCCGGGCCGTGGCCACCACCCTGGACGCGCTGGCCGACGCGTGGGGGTGGACGGACGCGGACGTACTCGTGCACGGGCTGCCGCTGTTCCATGTGCACGGGCTGGTGCTGGGCGTGCTCGGGCCGTTGCGGCGGGGCGGGTCGGTGCGGCATCTGGGCCGGTTCGACACCGAGGGCGTGGCGCGGGAGCTGAACGGCGGGGCGACGATGCTGTTCGCGGTCCCGACGATGTACCACCGGATCGCCGAAGCGCTGCCCGCCGAACCCGAGTTGGCGAAGGCGCTGGCCGGGGCGCGGCTGCTGGTGTCCGGCTCGGCCGCGCTGCCGGTGCACGACCATGAGCGGATCGCCGCCGCGACCGGCCGCCGGGTGATCGAGCGCTACGGCATGACGGAGACGCTGATGAACACCAGCGTGCGGGCGGACGGGGAGGCGCGGGCGGGGACGGTCGGGGTGCCGCTGCCGGGGGTGGAGTTGCGGCTGGTGGAGGAGGACGGCTCACCGATCACGGCGTACGACGGGGAGACGGTCGGCGAGATCCAGGTGCGCGGCGCGAATCTCTTCACCGAGTACCTCAACCGCCCCGACGCCACGGCCGCCGCCTTCACGGCCGACGGCTTCTTCCGCACCGGGGACATGGCGGTCCGTGACCCCGACGGCTATGTCCGGATCGTCGGCCGCAAGGCCACCGACCTGATCAAGTCCGGCGGTTACAAGATCGGCGCCGGCGAGATCGAGAACGCGCTCCTGGAACACCCCGGGGTCCGCGAGGCGGCCGTCACCGGGGAGCCGGACGCCGACCTCGGCGAGCGGATCGTCGCCTGGATCGTCCCGACGGACCCCGAATCCCCGCCCACCGACGTCGAGTTGGCCGACCACGTGGCCCGGCGGCTCGCCCCGCACAAGCGCCCCCGCGTGGTGCGGTACCTCGACGCGCTGCCGCGCAACGACATGGGGAAGATCATGAAGCGGGCGCTGGGCGATGGCTGACGGGGGCTGATGCGTGCGAGGCCCCGCGCGGCAGGTCGTCCGCGCGGGGCCTCGTCCGTTCCCGGGGGGCGTCAGGCTACGGAGGCGAGGAACGCCGTCCATGCGTTCGGCCGGATGGCGAACGCCGGGCCGTTGGACTGCTTGGAGTCGCAGACGGCGGTGGCGGTGGTGAGGTGGGCTATCTTCACGCAGTTACCGCCGTTGCTGCTGTACGACGACGTGAACCAGGCTCCTTCGGGGGCAATGTCCAAGGCATGTTTGTTCGAGGTCATTCTTCAGATCTCTCGTGATAGTTGGTGCAAGAATTTCGGCGTCTCCCCGACCGGAAGCGCGCCGTCCCTCAACGCGTCGAACCGGCGGGCGAACATCCAGACCTCAGTGTCCTTATCGGTGAGGTTGGAAGTGCCGTCAACCATGTCGGTCTGGACCGTGGTCGGAATGGGATCGGCGAACTCCATGATGGTGAAGTCGGTGTGTGTCCGATACGTGGGGGCGTTGACCGGCAGCACCTGAAGCGTCACGTTGGGCAATGCGGCCACCTCGATGAGACGGTCGAACTGCCGGAGCATGATCTCCCGGCTGCCCACGGTCCGGCGTAGGACAGCTTCATCGAGAATTGCTCGAATCTCGACAGGGTTGTCCCGTGTGAGAATCTCCTGGCGCTCCATTCGAACGGCGATGCCACGCTCGACGAACTCAGTGGTCTGCTCTTCCACGAGCTTGCCCGCCTGGAACAACGCGCGGGCATAACCCTCGGTCTGGAACAGGCCGAAGACGACATCGGGTTGCCAGGCCCTTATCGACTTCGCCCCGTCCTCCAGCCCGATGTACATCGCGAGGCCGGACGGAAGGTTTCGGGAGTAGGTCGACCACCAGCCACGGCTGAGGCCCTCGCGATGGATGTCGACCAGGAACTCGACATCCTCCTCATTGGTGATGCCGTACTGCTTGAGCAGTAATACGAGGTCGGAGGACTTGCGGAACGAGGAGGTCCCCCTCTCCACCCGGTAGAGCTGAGAGTCGGAGATGCTCAGCCCGTTGACCGCGTCCTTGAGATTGCTGAAGCCCGCCTTCTTTCGCAGGCGTTCCAGCTCCTGTCCGAGCCTTACCCGCCTGACCGTCGGTCCTGTTGGAGCGGCCACCATGCCTCCGTTTTCGAGTCCATCTGATTGTGCCCCGGGCCCGGTCCGCTCAGTCGACAGCCCGCTGAACTCACCTACGAGTCGCGTGCGTTGACCTGACAGTCCGTCCCGGCCTGGCGTGAGTTCCGAGTCTGACACCTTCAGTCCCGTCCTCAAAGGCCGTCACACGAACGAGTGACTATGCCGGATCGGGTGAAATATTCACTTCAGCTTGCGCGGTAACTCTCCCACCCGACAGCCTTGTTGAGCCAATCACCGGCCACCCCCGGCCCTCCCCCGCCTTCCCCGAAGGACGTGATGACGACGGCTGCCGTACGAACGCCCCGCACGTTCCCGCTCCGCGACACGGACCTGATGAACGAACGCATCCAGATCCAGCCGCGTGGCCCCGGAGCCCGCCCCCGCCCCGAGGACGCGAGCCGCGTGGGCGCCCTGCGCCGGATCGCCGCCGCGCGACTCCGCTGGTGGGGACTGGAAGCCGTACTGGACGACGCGGTCCTGGTCCTCTCCGAGTTGGCGACCAACGCCGTGCTGCACACCGGCACCCCGGAGGTCCGCGTGGCCATGGTCACGCGGGACAGCTATCTGTGCATCACCGTGACCGACGGAATGCCGGGAGCCGCCACGCTCCGGCCGAGCGACGGCTCCTCGGAGTCGGGGCGCGGGCTCGGACTGGTCGCGGCCATCGCCGCCGAGCACGGCGGGACCTGGGGAGTCGACGGCGCGGGCGAGCGTACGTGGTGCCGTCTCGCTCTGCCCGGAGTGGACCGGGGCCGGGACTGCGGCCAGGACCGTACAAGCGAGCGGTTGTTCCCTGGAACAGGTGATCGTCACCCGTGAGGTGGTGTGTGGCTCCTGCGGTTGACGATACTTACGGTGCGCAAGCGACGGGATGCATACCGTAGTTGAGCGCGGTCCCCCATTCATGCGTCACCGCAAGGAGAACCACGATCATGAACCTTCTCACCGACATCCTCGCCGGCCTCATCCACTTCGTCGGCTGGCTGGTCTGACGGTACGAAGAGTCCCGCGCGGCGCCGTCCCCCCGTCCCAGGGGGGCGGCGCCGCCCGCGTTCACCCCGGCGCACGCGAGTCGAGCGGGCCAGCTGCGCCACGTGAGTCCCTCAAGGCGGTCCCGCGCTCGCCGACACTCCCATACGACCGGCAAAATACTACAAATAACCCATTCAGTGGCCCCCCACCCGGCCCCCCACAAAAGGCGCCACCCCCCTCCCCCCACGCACGATGCCACCAGAGGCCCGCCACCCGGTCGGCCCGGTCCGTGCTCTCGGGAGGATCCGCCATGACCGCCAGCCTGGAGGCACTGCGCCGCTGCCACTTCGCCGTCGATCTGGGCGCGGCGCGGACCCGGGTCTATGTCAAGGGCGACGGGCTCGTGGTCGACCAGCCGTCGGCCGCCGCCGTGAACACCCGCACCGGCGCGCTGATCGCGGTCGGTGAGCTGGCCGAGAAGATGACCGGCCGCACCCCGCACTACATCCGCGTGGTCCGCCCGGTCTCCGGCGGCACGGTGGTCGACATCGAGATGGCCCAGCGGATGCTCCGCCACCTCATCGGCGACAAGGTCCGCCGCGCCCTGCGCCGCAAGCCCCGGCTGCGCGCGGCGGCCTGCACCCCGCACGGCTCCGACCCGCTCGCCCAGCGCGCCACCATCGAGACCCTGGTCGGGCTCGGCGCCCGCCGCGTCGAACTGGTCGACACCCTCATCGCCGCCGCCGTCGGCTGCGGACTGCCCGTCGAACAGCCCGAGGCGACCATGGTCCTGGTGTGCGGGTCGGCGGCCACCCAGGTCGCCGTGCTCTGCCTCGGCTCGATCGTCAACGCCGAGCGGATCCCGGTCGGCGGCGAGGCCGTGGACCAGGCGATCGTGCAGCACCTGCGGCACGCCCACGAACTGATGCTGCCCAGCCAGTCCGTACGGCCGCTCCAGATCGCCCTGTCCGGCAACGGCCTCACCGCGCAGGGCCCGGCCTCCACCGAGATCCACGGCCGCGATGTCGCCACCGGCCTCGCCCGCAGCGTCCGGGTGGACACCGCCGCCGTCCGGGACGCCATCCAGACCCCGCTCACCGCCATCCTCGACGGCATCGGCAAGGTGCTCCGGGACTGCCCGCCGGACCTGGTGGCCGACCTCGCCGACCGGGGCATCATGATGGTCGGCGGCTCGGCCCTGCTGCCCGGCCTGGACCAGATGCTGCGCCAGGCCACCGGCATGCCGGTGCACATCGCCGAACGCCCCGACATCTGCGCCGTACAGGGCCTCGGCGCCATGCTGGAGGGCCGGATCCAGCCGCTGGAGCTGAACCCGCTGGGGCGATGAGCGTGCCGCAGGCCCCCGGCGCACGGCGGCCCCCCGCGCCGCCGCCCGCTCCCGCGGACCTCTTTCCCGACGGTCTCCTGGACGCGATCCTCGGCGTCGGCGCCGACCTCGCCCTCCGCACCACCCTCCAGCACATCGTGGACGGCGCCGCCGAGGTGACCGGCGCCCGGTACGCGTCCCTGGACATGACCGACCCGTCCCGCGACGGCCTGCGCGAGATCCACACGACGGGACCGGCGGCCACCCCCTCGACCCGCCGCACCACACTGGACGTCCCCATCCACGTGGACACCCGCCTCTTCGGCCGCCTCCGCCTCACCGGCAAACGCGACGGCGGCGACTTCACCCCCGGCGACCGGGAGTTGCTGGGGCTGCTCGCCGTACAGGCCGGGATCGCGATCGGCAACGCCCGGCTGTACGAGGCGGTCCGGCAGCGCGAGCGCTGGATCGAGGGCTCGGCGGCCGTCACCACCGCGCTGCTCACCGGCGAGAGCGCCGACGCCCTGCGCACGGTCGCCGAACGGGCCCGGCTGCTCGCCGACGCCGCCGCGGGCGTGATCCTCCAGCCCACGCCCGCGGGCGGCATGGAGATCGTCATCGCGTCCACCCCGGCCGACCCCGGCGACATCGTGGGGACGACCATCGCGCCGGGCAGCCCGGTCCTGGTCCAGCTCCTGGGCGGCGAACCGGTGTTCATCGACGACTCGGCGACCGACCCCCGGATGACCACCCATGTCCGGCACCGCTTCGGCCCCAGCATGATGCTCCCGTTGCAGGCGGGCGGCCGGCTCATCGGCACCCTCGCCCTGCCCCGCCGGCGCGGGGACCGCCCGTACACGGACATCGAACGGCTGCTGGCCACCCAGTTCGCCTCCCAGGCCGCCCTCGCCCTGGTCCTCGCCGACACCCGGCACCGCCAGGAGCGCCTCGCCGTCTACGAGGACCGTGACCGGATCGCCCGTGACCTGCACGATCTCGTGGTCCAGCGGCTGTTCGCGACGGCGATGATGCTGGAGTCCACCCAGCGCCGGACGGCCGCGGCCGGGGTCCACGACACCCTGGGCCGCGCGGTGGACGAACTCCAGTCCACCATCCAGGAGGTCCGCACCACCATCTACGCCCTCCAGCAGCCCCCGACCGAGGCCCCCACGACCCTGCGCGGCAAGGTCCTCAGGGAGACGGCGACCGCGGCGGCCCGCCTCGGCTTCCAGCCGTCCGTCCGCTTCACCGGCCCGATCGACTCCCGGGTCCCCGCCCCCACCGCCGCCCACCTCCTCACCACGCTGCACCGCGCCCTGACCGCCGCGGTCCACCGCCCCGCCGTCACCCGCGTGGAGATCACCATCGACACGACGACCCCCCTGCCGGACGGCAGAGAGGTCGTCCGCCTGGTGGTGCGCGACGACGGTGACGGCGGCAGCGGGGGTGGGGGCCGGGGCAGGGGAACGGAGGTCACCTGGCAGTCCCCGCTGTGAGGAGGCCCTACGTACCCGGCCCGGCGCCCGAGGGAACGGGCCCGGCGCCGAGTCCCTACGCCTCCGTCACCCCGTCCGAGGCCGTACCGGAAGCCGAGTCGGAAGCCGTGCCGAAGGCCGAGTCGCCAGCGTCCTCAGCAACCCCTCCGGCAGCAACCCCATCGGCACCCTCTCCCTCTCGCTCTCCCTCTCCCCCTCCCTCGGGCCTCCCGGCACCCCTCCGGCCACCCCGCCTCGCTCTCCTGGCCCCCTCCCCCACCAGCCAGGCCACCACCTCGTCGGCATCCTGGGACCGTGCGACGTCCAGCGGGGCCATCCCTGCGTGGCCGACCCGGTCGAGGTCGGCGCCCAGTCCGCGCAGATAGCGGGCGACGGCGAGCTGCCCGCCCTGGCAGGCGCTCCAGAAGGCGCGGTCGATGTCATCGGCGGCGGGCGCCTGCCCACCGACGTACTCCTCGACCCGCTCCAGCAGCCCCAGCGCGGCGGCCTCGTCCAGTCCGACCCGCGCCCCGCGTTCGACGAGCCGCCGGGCGGCCCGCCACTGCCCGAAGCCGCAGGCGTCGGCGAGCGGTGAGCCACCGCCGAGCACCGCGCCGGACGCCTCGATGTCGGCCCCGGCGGCGAGCAGCGCGTCGATCGCCGTGACGTCGTTGTTGCTGGCCGCCCAGTGCAGCGGGGTCTCGGCGTGGGCGCCGACGAACCGGGCGCCGGGATCGGCGCCGGCCGCCACCAGCGTAACGACGACCTCGGGGCCGCGCGGGTAGTGGCCGGGCCAGTCGGTGGCGATGTGCAGCAGACTGCGGGTCCCGGCGCGCTCCGCGTCCTGCGACTCGGCGATTCCGGTGGACGCGAGGCCGGGATGGTCGTCGAGCAGAGCCCGCAGCGCCGCCAGATCACCGGTGCGGATCGCCTCGGTGACGGCGACGGCCAGCGGATCGAGGGAGTTCAGGGTCGTCATGGAGACCCAGCTTCCCACCATGTGTCCTCGCAGGGTGCCCCGGCCTTCAGGCCGGGGGTGAATGCGAGCCCCTGC
>NZ_JBHTZD010000009.1:313501-342703 GCF_042790455.1 Streptomyces sp. NPDC056734 | reverse complement strand
CCGGATGCACGGCGTCGTGCCCGCCCTCCGGCGACCCGATCGCCCACGGCACCCCGACATCCTCCGGCCCCGGTGAGAGGGTGTTGTTGGGGCCCTTGCGGTGGGTGGTGCCGATGGGGTGGATCGGCGGAAGGTATACGACGTCGAAGCCCATGGCGGCGATGGCGGGCAGTCGGCGCGCGGCGGTTTGGAAGGTGCCGTGCGGTTCGTCGGCCGTCCCTTCCGAGCGGGGGAAGAACTCGTACCAGGCCCCGAACAGCGCCCGCTCCCGCTCGACCAGCAGCGGCAACGGCTCCGAGGCGGTCACCAACTCCCGCAGGGGATACCGGGCGAGCACCGCCTCCACCTTCGGCGTCAGCGCCCTCGCCAGCCGGGCCGCGGCGGGCCTGGACTCCTCACGCAGGGACGCGGCGGCGTCCCGTACGGCGGTGCGGGCCGGGCCTCGCGGGACGGCGGCGGCGGCACGTTCGTACAGGCGGGCGCCCTCCTCCAGGACCAGGTCGGTGTCGATGCCCGCCGGGATCTTGATCCGCGCGTGCCGGCGCCAGGTGGCGAGGGGGTCGCTCCACGCCTCGACGGTGTACGTCCAGCGGCCCGGGAGCCCGGCGGCGACGGTGGCGCCCCAGCGGTCGGTGCCCGGGGCCAGTTCACGCATCGGCGTCCAGGGGCCGGGGCGGCCGTCGGGGTCACGCAGGACCACATTGGCGGCGACGGCGTCATGGCCCTCGCGGAAGACGGTCGCCGAGACCTCGAACGACTCGCCGGTGACGGCCTTCGCGGGGCGTCGGCCCTGCTGGACGCAGGGGCGGATGTCGAGGATGGGGATGCGGGCGAGGGGGGCGGGTGGGGTGGGTTGGGCGGGTTGGGCGGGCGGGACCGGGACCGGGACCGGGGCGTTGGCTTGGGGGCTGGGTTGAGGGCTGGCCTGGGGGTCGGGCTGTGGGTTGGGCTGTGGGCTGGGCGTCGAAGGGGTCGACGTGTGGTGCGTGCGGGGCATCACCGCTCCTGTCCGCGTCAATGAGGGTGGGCCGATGGATGGCGATGGATGGCGATGGATGGAGGGGGGAGAGGTCGGCACAAGGTGCCTGCGGGGCGTTCCCGCAGGAGGCTTCCCACCGGGGGCGGGTGGGCAATCCGGCACTCTGTTAACTACTCACGCGTACGCCCGCGCACGCGATCGGCCCTGTTCACGCGGGGCGGCGGCCGGTGGTGACGGGTCGCCGTCATGGTTGGGCCGCTGTCACGGATGGGTCCCCCGTCAGGGATGGGTCCGCCGTCAGGGATGGGTCCCCCGTCAGGGATGGGTCCCCCGTCACGGACGGGCCGTTGTCACGGACGGGCACCCGTAGCAGCGCGTCCGGCGAACCGGGCGGGCCCCTCCCGGACACCTTGCCCGAAACCGCCCCGGCAACCAAGGCGCTCGTGACCGAACAGGGCGCGGCCTTCCGGTGAACGCACTGAACGGCAGGAGTCGATTGAACGGACCGAACGGACAGCCACGGCGTCGCCGCCGCCCCGGCCGCGCGCGGCGTCGCCATCGACGTACCGGAGGAAGTCGTCCGGCCGGTGCAGCCGCCCGGCCCGCGTCCGTGCCCTCGTCATGGTCCGTGGTCCCCCTCCTGGGCTGGTCGTGGTTCCCCTCCTCGACTACCTGGGCAGCCTCTCGTGCGTGCCGAAGCGCCACAAGGTGGCCTAGGTGCCCGGAATCGGCCATACCGGCCAGAGGGGCAGGTGAGAGGGTGCGGCGACTTTCGGGCAGTCTCGCTGCCCGTGTGGGCGAACCGGGGCTCGTCCGGTGTGTGCGGACACAGCCGTTCAGGCCGAATAACGGGGTCCGGGGCGGAGTCCCCGGCCAGGTCAACTGCAACGCCGGTACCTTTTCAACCGACGCCAACCCAATTGACCGGAGTCATCCAGCGAAGCGCCGAGGTGGAATGTGAAGGCGATCCGTCGATTCACTGTCCGACCCGTTCTCCCCGAACCTCTCCAGCCCCTCAGTGACCTGGCGCGAAATCTGCGCTGGTCCTGGCACCCCGAGACCCGTGAGCTGTTCCAGTCCGTCGACCCGGGGCGCTGGGCGTCCTCGGACGGCGATCCGATAAGGCTGCTCGGCAGTGTGCCGCCCGCACGGCTCGCGGAGCTGGCCGCCGACCAGGGATTCCTCGACCGGCTCGGCAGGGTCGCCGACGACCTGCGCGGGTACGTCGGCGGCGACCGCTGGTACCAGGCCCAGTCGGCGGACCTGCCCGCCGCCGTCGCCTACTTCTCGCCCGAGTTCGGCATCACGGCCGCGCTGCCGCAGTACTCGGGCGGACTCGGCATCCTCGCCGGGGACCATCTCAAGGCGGCCAGCGACCTCGGCGTACCGCTGATCGGGGTCGGGCTGCTCTACCGGCACGGCTACTTCCGCCAGAGTCTGTCCCGGGACGGCTGGCAGCAGGAGCACTATCCGGTGCTCGACCCGCACGAACTGCCGCTGGTCCAGCTGAGCGAGCCCGACGGCACGCCCGCCCAGGTGCTGCTCGCACTGCCCGGCGCCCGCTTTCTGCGCGCCCGGATCTGGCTGGCACAGGTCGGCCGGATCCCGCTGCTGCTGCTGGACTCCGACGTCGAGGAGAACGACCTCGGCGAACGCGGGGTGACCGACCGGCTGTACGGCGGCGGCAGCGAGCACCGGCTCCTCCAGGAGATGCTGCTCGGCATAGGAGGGGTCCGGGCGGTCCGTACGTACTGCCGGCTGACCGGCCATGCCGAACCGGAGGTGTTCCACACCAACGAGGGACACGCCGGGTTCCTGGGCCTGGAGCGGATCAACGAGCTGTGCGAGACCGGGCTCGACTTCGACGCGGCGCTGGAGACGGTCCGCGCCGGGACCGTGTTCACGACCCACACCCCGGTGCCGGCCGGCATCGACCGCTTCGACCGGGAGCTGGTCGGCCGGCACTTCGGGCCCGCCGCCGAGCTGCCCCGTATCGAGGTGGAACGGATTCTGCGGCTCGGTCGGGAGGACTACCCGGGCGGCGAGCCCCATCTCTTCAACATGGCGGCGATGGGCCTGCGGCTCGCCCAGCGGGCCAACGGGGTGTCGCTGCTGCACGGGCAGGTCAGCCGGGGCATGTTCGCGGGGCTGTGGCCGGGATTCGACGCCGAGGAGGTGCCGATCACGTCCGTGACCAACGGGGTGCACGCGCCGACCTGGGTCGCCCCCGAGGTGCTGCGCCTCCAGGACCGGTCGGCGGGGGAGGGCATTGGCGGCGACGAGCGCTGGGACGCGGCCGCGGGCCTGCCCGACGCGGACCTGTGGGAGCTGCGCCGGACGCTGCGCGGGCATCTGGTGGAGGAGGTACGGGAGCGGCTGCGGGCGTCCTGGCGGCAGCGCGGGGCGGGCACGGCCGAGCTGGGCTGGATCGACTCGGTGCTCGACCCGTCCGTCCTGACCATCGGATTCGCGCGGCGCGTCCCCTCGTACAAGCGGCTGACGCTGATGCTGCGTGACCGGGACCGGCTGACCACGTTGTTGCTGCACCCGGAGCGGCCGGTGCAGATCGTGGTGGCGGGCAAGGCGCATCCGGCGGACGACGGCGGCAAGCGGCTGATCCAGGAGCTGGTCCGGTTCGCGGACGACGCGCGGGTGCGGCACCGGATCGTGTTCCTGCCCGACTACGGCATGGCGATGGCGCAGAAGCTCTACCCGGGCTGTGACATCTGGCTGAACAACCCGCTGCGTCCGCTGGAGGCGTGCGGCACCTCCGGGATGAAGGCGGCGCTCAACGGCTGTCTCAATCTGTCGGTGCTGGACGGCTGGTGGGACGAATGGTTCGACCCCCACTTCGGCTGGGCCATCCCGACCGCCGACGGGGCGGCCATGGACACCGACCGGCGTGACGACATCGAGGCGGCGGCGCTGTACGACCTGCTGGAGCAGCGGATCACGCCCCGCTTCTACGAGCGGGGGCAGCAGGGGCTGCCGGACCGCTGGATCGAGATGGTCCGCCGCACCCTGACCCAGCTCGGGCCCAAGGTGCTGGCCGGGCGGATGGTCCGCGAGTACGTGGAGCGGCTGTACGCCCCGGCGGCCCGCGCCCACCGCACCCTGGAGGCGGACGCGGCCCGCGAACTCGCCCGGTGGAAGACGCGGGTGCGGGGCGCCTGGCCGGCGGTGACCGTCGACCATGTGGAGACCTCGGCGGCCATCGAGACCGCCGAACTCGGCACGACAGTCTCGCTGCGGGTCCGGGTGGCGCTGGGCGACCTCGCCCCCGAGGACGTGGAGGTGCAGGCGGTGTCCGGCCGGGTCGACTCCGAGGACCGCATCGCCGACGCGTCGACCGCCCCGCTGAAGCCGGTCGCCGGCCCCGACACCGAGGGCCGCTGGTCCTACGAGGGCCCCCTCGCCCTAGACCGCACGGGCCCCTTCGGCTACACGGTCCGCATCCTCCCGGCCCACCGCCTGCTGACGTCGACCGCGGAGCTGGGGTTGCTGACGGTGGCGTCCGATGGGGTGGGGGAGGGGGCGGGGGTTTTGTTGCGGTAGGGGTGTGAGCTGCTTGCTTGCGTGTGCCTCTTCGGGCGCCTTTGGGGGTGCCCGGAGGGCGTGCGCTAGTAGCTGTCCAGAACTGCTGCGTGACTTGCCCCGGCAAGGATGCTCTGCGTTCGGGTGGGCAGGCCCAGCCGGTTCCAGTGGAAGATCATGTGGTACGCCAGGATCTGGCGCAGGCCCCGGTCCAGCCTTCCCCCACGGGCCGCATCCCCGAGGATCCGGCCCGTGGAGCGGAAGGTGCCCGCCCATTCAGTCAACTCCGTGGCAGGGCCACCTTCACCGAGCATCGGACCGTCTGGGTGGAGGTCGGCCCGCAACAGTGCCTTGAGGTCTGCGGCCATGGGGCGGAGTCGCTCGGGGTCGACGTCGGGCGGAAGGGGGCGCTCGGCGGCGACCTGGTGCCAGACGTCGCCCTGTTCGTACCACTCCAGTCCCGCGCCGCGCATCAGGGTGGTGCACAGCAGGACGGAGAGTTCGCGTCGGCCCAGCGAGTGCCGGCGGCCGTGGAACTGGGTGAGGATGGCGTGGCTGTCGGTGTGGAACAGCCGGTGGGCGGCCGTCATGCCGTCGGTGCCGCCGAAGGCTGCCGACTCGGGTTCGTAGACGCCGGTCCACCAGCGCTGGATGTGGCCCGCAGTGGTGAGGTCGTCCAGCGCCGTGCCCATGGTGGTCTTCGTACCGTCGAGCCGACCTTGGGGGCGCAGGCGAATTCGCCAGTGGGGGTGTTTGCGGATGAACCACCACTCGGTGGCGGATTGCTCGAAGAGCCGGGCGAGGTGGGTGGCAGCAGTGGCCTCGGCGTTGACCCAGTCGGGGAACTCAACGTAGATCTGCCACCAGCCTGGGGTGGTGGCCTGCTGTTCCAGGGCGAGGGTTCCTGCTTGACGGAAGGCGTCGATGGCCGCTTCCAGCTCCGGCGGTTCCATGCTCACACGATGCGCGGCCTCGTGAAGTGGGGTTCCGGAGAGGGCGTCGAGGACAGCAGTCAGCGTCTCCCGGACCCCGGGGACGTTCAGTCGATCAGCAGGCATGAATCCCATCCGGATAGCGGCGCCTGGTCACGGGCAGCAGTGGTCAGGGCGAGGGCGGTGCCGGTGGCGCCGTCGAGGAAGCCGGGGCCGGGTGGCGTCCACCTGACAGCCGCATCGAGGAGCGCGGAGCGGAGATGGGGCAGGGCGGCCCGGAGCGTCGGGTCCGTGGAGTCTTGAGCGGCTCGCCAGGTGGTCTGGTAGATGCCTGCCCAGCCGTGGCACAGGCCCGCATCGGCGAGGCGCGCTAGTTGGACGGAGTCGTCAATGCAGTCGATCAGGTACTTTTCGGCCCTGCGCCGGCGGTCGTTGTCGTGCGTGGCGATGGCGGCGAGCTGGAGTGCGCGGGCGATGCCGGGGGTGCCGTAGCACCAGCTGGGCCGGGCTGGACCGGTCTGGCTGGTGCGGCGGGTTCGCAGGCCGGTGAGGGGGATGCACTCGGGCCACCATGCTCCGGTCGGCCCGGACTGTTGCCACTCGTCGAGCCAGCCGCAGATCGTGGCGATGGCCTCGCGCTGCCCATCGATCGTTGCGCCGCGCAGTGTCGCCCGAGCGAGGAGCATGAGCGGTCCTGTGATGCCATGCGCGGTGCCCTGGTTGCTGTGACCGTGCGGAAAGCGGGCGGAGGTACGGGTGTACTGGTCGTGGCCGACCCACCAGCCGGGCACCCTCTGCCCTTCGTGGCGCAGGGGGCGGGTGAGGGCAACGAGGTAGGTCAGCACGCCTTCCAACGCGGGGTTGGCAGGGTCTCGGCGGAGGAGGTGGGCACCGATGCCGGTCAGGCCGGAGAAGATGTCGTACTCGCGGAAGGCGGGCAGATCGCCGCGCTGGATCCGATCAAGCGCGGCAATGGTGCGGCGGTGAGCGAGTTCGCAGACGCTGCGGTCGAGTGTGGCGAGGGCATGACCGTACCGTTCGGATGAGCCTGCGGCGGCCTGTAACACGAAGGCGACGGCTGGTATGCCCTGGTAGAGACCACTGGTGTCGGCGGCACTCACTTCTCCCGCCGCGGCGCTGGTGATCCATCGATGGGCCTGCTGCCAGCTTCCGGCCCCGGAATGGGCCCGTTCGATGTGCAGCAGGGCCACTCCGGCTGAACCCTGGGACAAGGACTGTGCCGCCCAGGGATTGTCCGTTGATCGAGGGGCCGGGGCGGCCAGACGTTGGGCAATGTGCTCGATCAGATCGGGGGAGGCAGGATGCGCGGTCACCTGGACCTCCTGGCGGTCTGGCGGAGAGCGCAAGCGCGGGCCAGACGGCCGGTGATCCGTTCCCGGTCGGGGCCGATGCCGAGGGCACGTAGGTGGTGCAGGTGCAGGAGTGAGCCCAGAACAGTGAACGGGTCGCGCTGCGCTGACAACTCCGCGCGATAGGCCGTCAGTGCGGCTGCCCGGCGTTGCCAAGCCACAGCTTCCGCTCCAGGGGAGGACAGGAAGGCATCGTCGAAGGAGTCGGCGAGTTCGAGAGCTCTGTCGCGCAGCGCACGGTCGAGCGGCCCCTGCTCCTTCGGCAGTTCCTGGGCCAGCCAGTGAAGCCCTTCGTCGGTGGTCGGTGCGAAGTGGGTCGCGATGCCGACCATGCTCGCTGCGGCGAGTGCTTGAGCGTCCGTTCCGCCGAGGGTGGCGTCGATCTGGGCGACGGCAGCGGAGGAGTCGGCGGCGAACACGGCGTGGGCAGCATCCATCGTCGTGCCGTGCCCGTACCGGCCGGTCGGCGGGTGATAGGTAGCGAGTGTGAGCTGCGCCAAGAGGCGTCGGCGGCGTAACCCGTGCGCCCAGTCGTGGACCTGCTCGGCCGCACTTCCGTACGCGGCGGGATCCGGCAGGAACAGAGACAGGGCCAGGTGCTGGTCCGAGTCCGGGCGGGGGGTGGCACGGTGACGGCTGAACCACCACTGCGGGTGGGCGTCGAAGGAGCCGACCAGGGCCGGAAGATGCTCGGTCAGGATCTCGTCGAAGCGGTCCGGGTGGGCGTGAATTCGAGCGTGAAGAACGGCCGAGTGGCCCGGAAGGTGGTCTGCGCTGTGATCAACGGTGCGGATAGGAGCTGACACCCGGCGGCGGGCGGGCTCGGGCAGGGCGAGGGAAAGAAGGAGTTCGTGCGCGCGACCGAGCCAGCCGAAGTCATGGGGGCCAGGTGCTTCACGCAGTTCGAGGCGTTGAGATCTGTCGAGGCGCGTACGGAGGATCAGGCGGTGTACAGGGTGGGTGAGGTCCAGGGGCAACCGCTGGTCGTGCTCCACCACGGTGATGCGCTCAGGCATGCGCAGTTTCGCCCGCCACTTGGCGAACGCGGTCTCCCAGTCGTCTGCCGACGACGCACGGCCGGGCAGTTCCTGGGCGGTCAGCAGCCAGCGGGCAGCAGCCAGGACCGTGCGCCGGTGGCGCACCCGGGGCAGGTAGGTCAGATGGGCGGCGGCGCCGAAATCGAAGGACTTGTAAACGGCACTGCGAGCGTTCCCGATCTCCGCGAGGAAGCGTGCAAGCGGGGGCGTGTGGACGCCGGCTTCCAGCGCGTGCAGGACGCGCGGCTCGACGGGGCGGCCTGTGGAGAGCTGGACGAGGTGAAAGCGCCGGGAGTCCGCCATGACCGCGAGGTCCCTCGGCTCGATCACCGTCTCGTCGTTCGACCGGTGCTCGGAGAGCGAGATTACGTGGGGGAGGAGCTGCATGGTGCGGGCGATGTTCTCGTTGCGGCGGCGACGAGGTACGAAGGAGAGCTGAGCGGCCAGCGCACCGGGCGACGCCGCCTGGTAGGTGGCCGCGAACCGGGCCTGGTCCTGGTCGGGTAGCAGGTGAGCGAATCGTCCCACCATGCTGCTGCCCGGCCTCGGTGTGCCGGTCACCGCCAATTGATAGGAACCACGGGCCAGGTCGGCCGGCGTGGCTGCCCGGATCTCGACGGCCACTTCTATCCGGGGTACCGGCACCATGTCGGTGCCGTCGGACGACAGATCGGCTATCACCGGCTCGGTCAGGACGATCTCACTGCTGCCGTCCAACGTCGCCTGCTGGACCAGGCGTAGCAGCTTTTCGTCGCGCTCGGTGAGCTGCCGACCCGGGCTCTTGTATGGGGAGCCCAGATAGCCGGCGGGGAAGCCGAGGCCACCGTCTCCCACCAGATCCAGGAGTGGCACCACCGCCCCGGTCCCGTACCGGGCCCGGAACCGTCCGTGGTAGTCGCGCCAGGCCGGGTACCCGAACGGATACGGCGACAGCCTGCACAGAATCCCGGCTGCCTCTTGCGCGTCCCGCACCACAGACTCGGGGATCTGGACCTCACAGTCCACGACCGTATCGACGGTCAGCGGCACCGTGTCTGTATCGAAGAGGGCTCGCACATCTGTCGTCGGGTGGGCTGCTCCCGTATGCGTGGCGGCGATCTCGTGCCGTACCGCGAACAATTCGTTCACCAGACCCTCGGCTGCGGGGATACCCCTGGCGTCGAGTGCCTCCAGCTCTGTGCACAGGTGCGCGAGGGCGTCCAGCTTGGTCATCGGCGCCCAGAGGCTGGTGATCAGGACGTTCTCGGAGATCAGCCCGCTGAGCATCGCGTCGATCCGGCCCCTTGGCGCAGTCGGGAACCGCTCGCCGAGCAGTGCTCGCAGCTCGCCGTACCGAATGGGGGAGGCAGCCCAGGCGAGCGCGGCGGCCACCGGACCGGTATGCCGTACGGATACCTCGATCGGAGCGAGGGACTCGGCGCGGTCGTCCGTCGGCAGGCCGGGAGCGGCCCACCGGCTTCCTCGTACCTGCCCCGTGTTCGCGGCCACCACATGCAAGCGATCCAGCAGTTGAGGGCACTGGTTGAGGCGCGCAGTGATCCCCGCCAGCCAGACCGAATCAGCACGCACGGTTGTCCGATGCCTGCCTCCCCACAAGACCTTCGGTACGCCGCCGATCCGCACCGGGGCCACCCCGGCGAACAACCCGAACGGCGTTGGACGTCCCCGCCAGCGAAGCACATAGGACGCGAGAGACAGTGCGGCTCGTCGGATTTGCCGGACGTCGCATCGCTGCCCGCTCACCATCTCCCCGATCCGATCGCCGAGGGCGGGGCTGGCTGCGGTCACCGCGACGCGGACCTCTTCGCGCCGCCAGACGGCTGCCAGCCACTCGCGCCCTCGCGCTGCGGCTTCCGCACCGGACAGATCGAGATCGCGTGGCAGTTCGAGCCCGCCCGGATCGGTGGTGAGACGCAGCAGCGCGCTGCCCTGCCATCGGTAGCTCACTGACTGCCGTGCCGTCACGATGCCCCTCTTCGTGGGTGCTGGAAGGGTGCCGGGCGGGACGGACCCGCCCGGCACTTACGCCGGCGTCAGTGCTGGTCAGACGGGATCGTCGATGAACGAGTCACAGGCACTGGCGCCGTTCTGGCAGGTGTTGCCACAGCCGTCGTCGGTCGGGCAGTCGTCCGTCCTGCCGTGGGGGCGGGTGGTCACGACCACGCGTACATCCAGCGTGAAGTCGTCGAATTCCTCCGCCATCGGCGGGTCGGCCAGCGCCGTGGCACCGTGCGAAAGGCCGAGATCTGGCATGTCGATCACTCTCCCTCTTCCTTGGTGGGGTGGTGCGGTACGCCCTGATCCGCGGCTGGGGCCGTGGTCCAGGAGAGCGCGACCCGGCTGTGTTTCTTGTCGATGACCCGTCCGTCGGACAGTTCGGGAATCCGGTCATCCGGGGTGCCCGCCGGGTAGACGGTGATGCGCGGGCCGGGTCCGCCGCGGTGGTCTCGGTCCCAGGCGCGAAGATGTCCGGCGACCTCGTCGGCGAACGTGGTTGCTTCGGGGCCGAGGGCGTGGGCCCCGTACTCGAAGAGCGTGTCGTCGGCGGTGCGGCGAGGGGTGATGTACGCGAAGTTCCTGCCGTCCGCGGACACGGCGGCCAGTGAGAACCGTTTGTTGTACGGGGCTACGAGGCCGGTGTCGAGATCCTGGTCCACGGCCATGGTGCAGAAGCCCGGCAGCACGGTGGCCAGGTAGAGCTGGAGGGAGTCCACGGGTACTCCGCGTCTGACCGTCACCCCGGTCCAGGTCTCGACCCGCGGCGTGCGCACAGCGTTGTCGAGCAGGCTTGGGTCGCTGGGGAGCCCGTCGTCGAACCGCAGGGTGATCTCGTCGGAGCCGGTGAGCAGAAGCACCTGGGACGCCCGTGATCCGGAACCCTGCATCGGGACGAAGCCGCAGATCCGTGCAGAGGTGCTGACCAGATGCTCGCTGATCCTCTGGAGCGCGACCGAGCGCGTCAGTCCCCGCATCCGGAGGGGAACGACGATCCGGCCCTGCTCGGTGAGCTGGCTGATCCAGGCGGGCGGAATGTCCCAGGCACCGACCGTGACGATGACCCGATCGTACGGCGCGTGAGCCGGGACGCCGCCATGGGCATCGGCCGTGACGACCCTCACCTGCGGGTAGCCGTTCTCCTTCAGGAGGCGGCTCGCGCGGTCGGTGACCTCGGGGTCGATGTCCACCGTGGTGACCTCACCGGCCTCACCGACCAACTCCGCGAGATACGCGGCGTTCAGACCACCCGAACCGATCTCCAGGATCCGCATCCCGGGCCGGATCTCGGCCTGTTCCAGCATGAACGCCTGGACCTGGGGGGCGGATACCGAACTCATGGCCGATCCGTCGTTGTCCCGTTTGGTGATGACCGCGTTGTAGGCGCTGTAGGCGTCCTCCAGGGACGCCTCGGGCGCGAACACATGTCTCGGGATGGTTCGCAGGACGTGCGCGACCGCGTCCGAGGCGATCGCTCCGTCCGCGATGAGCTCATCGACGACCTGCTCGCGCAGCCGCGAAGCACGGGCCTCTTCGGTCTTTTCGGGCATGAATGGATAGGTTCCTTCCGGGCGCTGTTCTGAGAGAGGGAGATTCGGGAGGCAGACGGAGCGCCGCAGTGTAGTCATCTCGTTACCTCTCCCGCCGGGTGGTGAGAGTGATTCAGCCTCCGGTGCGCGGCGGGTAAGTAGGGGACTACATCCACTACCTTCCCCCTCCACAGGCGTCCCTATCGTCCTGATATGTAGTCCTTGCTGCGCTTTGTTGGATCTGGTCGGTGGACGGCCCGTCGTCCAGGGCGGCTCCGGCGGCCACGGAGATTGCCAGGGCGCCCGTGAGCGCACCGGACACGTACACCTTCAGGAGGACGCGGCGCAGAGCGCCGGGGGACGGACCGGTCAGGCGAGGGAGGCTCACGGTGCGGCCTCCCGGGGCGCGCAGACCGGTTCGCAGGCCCACAACTCCAGTGGACGCACGGGGCGGAGAGGCCCGGAGTGGGGCACCGTGCCCAGCTTGCGACCGGAGGCGCCGAGGCGGCGTGCGCACAGGGCGCAGTCGATGCCCATCTGCTGGCGCGGGTGGAGGCGGGCGGCGGCAGGTAGCGGAGGCGGAGGCGGGACCGGCTGAAGGAGTGGCTGGGGCGCCGAGGTGGGTGCGGTGGCCCGGCGGTGCTGGTGCGGCTCAGGGGTCGGCTGGACAGGCGGCATGGGGTTTGCGCGGTGGATGGCCTGTACCGGGTGCTCCGGCCGGAGAGATGGCGAGGGCGGTGCGGACACCGCCGCCCTGGGGTGCTGGAGCTGGTACCGGCTGTCGGCGAGCAGTGTCGTCTGCGCGACCCGGCGGCCCCGGGTGAGCTGGGCAGCGGCCTGTCTCGTGGTCATTCGGCGTCCCCGGTCGCGAGTTCGGACCACACGCGCTTGCCTCGGGGGAAGAGGTCTGTGCCGGTGGTGTCGGACAGGGCCGCCACGAGGAGGAGGCCGCGCCCTTCCTCGTCCGTCTCGGAGGCGACGCGGGGCACGGGCTCCTGGCAGTTTCCGTCGAGGACGGCGATCCGTACACGGTCGGGTGCGAGACGGGTGACCGATACGCGCAGGTAGCGGCAAGCCGTGTGCTCAACACTGTTGGCGACCAGTTCCGACACGATGACTCTGCCGTTGTCTGCGAGTTCGGACAGTCCCCAGGTCTCCAGCGCGGTGGCCACCAGACGGCGGGCCCGCCCCGCGGTCTCGGGCTCGGACGGGAAGGTCTGTGTGCAAGGGGGGTGGCCGGTCCCGGCCGTTCGTGGGGTCGATTGCACGGCAGTTGTGGTCATAGCGGTGCCCTTGGTCGCTGGCGGAGGGGGAGACCGCGGCCGTTCCCATGGGAGGGGAAGGGCGCGGCGCGAAGCGAACCCTTGAGGGGTGCGTGGGGGTTGAAGCCCGGCGGCTGCGCGCGACTGTGCTCTGCGGGCAGCCACCGGGGGTGGGGAAGGCCCGGCGACGTGGAGTGACCGCCTGATGACAGAATGGCGGATTGCGGGAGAGGTGACAAGTGATGTCACCCTATTCGCAGAAACTCACACCCTGGTGCTATCGACGGTCGCACCCCGGGTGCGGCAAACTGCACCCGGGAAGCCCAACAGCGCACCCTCGAAAGCGCATTTGGAACCCCGAATCAACGGAGACACCTCATGCCGAATGTGCGAGCGAAACCCACCCTGCGCCGCCGACGCCTCGGTGGTGCGCTCAAGGGCTTCCGCAGCGCCGCCGGGCTCACCCTCGAAGCGGCAGCAGCCGCGATGGGGTGGGACTCCGGCAAGCTCAGCCGCATCGAGAACGCCAAGGCCCAGATCTGGCCCAAGGAGATCGCGCCCCTGCTCGGCGTGTACGGGGTCGAAGACACCGGCGCCGTCAACGCGCTCGAAGAGTTGGCCAGGAACGCCGGGAAGCAGGGCTGGTGGCAGACGTACGGGGATGTCATCGGCGGCGTTTATCAGGACTACATGTTCCTGGAGTCCGATGCCGCCGGAATCCGGGTGTACTGCCCCGGCGTCATCCATGGCCTGTTGCAGACCAGTGGCTACGCACGTGAGGTCATCGCCGCGACCGCCATCACTCGCAGTCCCGACGAAGTGGCAGCCCTCGTCGAAGTGAGGCAGGCCCGGCAGTCCGTCCTCACCCGGCCTGGCAACCCCCTGAAGATGTGGGCGGTCATCCACGAGGCCGCGTTGCGGCAGCAGTTTCCCGCACGATCCGACGTGATGCCCGCGCAGCTTCAGCGTCTTCTCGACCTCAGCGAGATGACCCACATCGACATTCAGGTCATGCCGCTGGAGGCGAGCCCGCACCCCGGACTGGCCGGTCCGTTCGACGTTGTCTCCTTCGGCGGTCCGTGGCCCACTGTGGTGAACCTGGAGAACCTGCGCGGCGGGTTCTTCATCGAGGGTGACGACGTCTCGGTGTTCGAGGCGGCCTTTGACCGAACGGTCGCCGCAGCTCTTCCCGTGGACGTGTCCCGGGAGACCATTAAAACGATCATGAAGGAAGGTAAACACTCGTGACCGCTACCACTCAAAGGGCATTCGTCCGCGCGTCTGACCTGACCGACGCTTGGTTCAAGTCCACGTACTCCGCTGGCGAGCAGGCATGTGTCGAGGTCGCCGATCTGCGCCACTCCCCGCTCGCGGCCGTCGCCATCTGTGACTCCAAGGACCCGGATGGCCCGGCCCTTCTCTTCGAGCCCGGCGGGTTCGCTGCATTCACCAAGTTCGCCGCAGGCTTCGAGGTCTGACTCTCAGCGACCTGCACAACGACGCCTGCCCCAACGCCACTTCGGGGCGGGCGTTCTCGCCGCTGAGAAGCTCATGGAAGGACCCCCCTCCGCATGACCGAACCCGCCAGCAAGGAAGACCTCTACACACACGATCTGACCGGTGCTGACTGGCAGAAGTCGTCGTTCAGCGATGCCGGACAGGGATGCGTGGAGATCACCGACCTGCCCGACGGGGGCATCGCGGTCCGGGACTCGAAGAACCCTGATCGCCCGGCCCTCCGCTACAACGCCGAAGAATGGGCCGCGTTCCGCCGTGGCATGTTCGCCGGCGAATTCTGACCCGGTCTCCCCGATCCACAACGACGCCTGCCCCAAAGCCGCTTTGGGGCAGGCGTACAGATCGCACCCGATCGCGTCGCCGGTATCAGGCCGCGTCCAGGTCGGCGCACAGGCGCCGCAGGGTGGAGCCCGCCCGGCGGGCGTACGCGTGCTGGAGGCCCCGGGTGGCCGGGCCGCCCGCCCTGGCGTACCACTTCGCGGCGCGGCTGAAGGCGGTGACGGTGAACCAGACCGTGCCGTCCCCGGTGCGCTCCACGAGGAACGACTCCTCGCCGCTTTCGGGGTGACCGGCCAGCGTGCCGTAGGCCCAGCCGGAGCGGCGGGGTTCGTCCACCGTCCACACCACCCGGCAGGGCGCCTTGATCAGGCCGGCGAGGGTGACGGTGACGTCGACGTCCGGGGCGGCCCGCTCGGCGCCGGCGGCTATGCCGACGCCCATCGAGCGGTGCATCTCCCAGCCGCCCACGGCATCCGCCGCCCGCCGGAACAGGGCAGGGCCCTCACCGAGCCGGGTGCGGACATGCAGCCGGTGGAAGCCGGGTGGGCAGAAGCCGGGGTCACGGGTGGCGCCGACATCCTTGTATGTGAAGGACATGGGTCAAGCGTAGGGCCTGGGGGAAGGGGGGTCTTTCGCCTCCGTGCTCAACGGTCCTGAGCCGTCGGGGCAGCGTCCTGCTGCTTGGCCGCGTCGGCGAACAGGAGGGTGGGTTCGGTGAGGATGTCGCGGCCCGACTCGCTCTTGTAGATCTCGTCGACGCTGCCGAACCGGGCCTCGGCGTAGTCGAGGTCCAGCAGCGCGGCGGCCTGCCGGACCGATGCCTCGTCGGGTCCTTCGATCTCCAGGAAGGTGGGCAGGCCGGGCCAGGTGTCGAAGTCGAAGGCGACCTCGCCCAGGCGCCACTCCTCGCGGTAGTTCTCCTGGTAGCGGACCTCGGTGAGGCCCACCCGGCGCAGGATGTCGGCCATGGCGTGCAGGTCGCCGACCTCGGTCTCGATCTCCTTGGTGCCGTCGATCGTCGTGGAGTCGGTGACCTGCTTGAGCGTGAGCGTCGAGCGGTTGCCCTCGTCACGCAGGCGGAGCCAGGCCCCGCCGTCGAGGGAGTCGTTCTCGAAGATCCTGCGGGTGAGGAGCGTGCGGGGAAGCGCCTGGACGCCGCCGAGGGCGGTCAGCTTGGCCTGGAGGGCGGGCGCGTCGACGGCCAGGAATTTTGCCTCGTACTCGTGCTTCATCGGTCCTTCTCCCAGAAGTGATCGATGGGCAGGCTACAGCCGAGCAAGGGCGGTCTCCTCGAACCCCGGGTCCACCCCGACGGCGAAAGCCCCGCCACGCCTCCTCGAATCCAAGGGAGCGTGGCGGGGCCTGGGGCAGCCCGTGCTCACATGTTCTGCGAGAACGGCCGCCGTCCTACGGGAACGTCAGCTTCCAGCTGTTGATGTACCCGGTGTCCTGGGCCGCCACGTCCTGCACGCGGAGTTGCCAGGTGCCATTGGCCACCTCCGCCGAGGCGTTGACCGTGTAGGTCTCCTGGACGTTGTCCGCCGAGTCGGAGCTGCTGGAGTTCTTCAGGCGGTACAGGGTGCCGTCGGGGGCCACCAGGTCGATCACCAGGTCGCCGCGCCAGGTGTGGACGATGTTCACCTCGACCGCGAGCGCCGCCGGGGCGTTGCCGGTGCGGCCGGTGACGGTGATGGGGGAGTTGACGGCCGCGGCGTTGTCCGGGATGGCCACGTCGGTGGTGGACTCGAAGGACGTGCCGCCGCCGGGCGGGTTGCCGGAGCGGGTGCCGACCGCGACGGCCGCCCACGCGTCCTGCACCGCCAGGTACTCGGCCGACGTGGTGCCGTACAGCTCACCGGCCACCGCGAGCGTGCCGGTGCGGGCCGCCGCGTAGTTGGTCGTGGTGGTGAACTTGGTGGTCAGGGCCTTGAACCAGATCTGCTCGGCCTTCGCCCGGCCGATGCCGGTCACCGGCAGGCCGTCCGAGGTCGGCGAGTTGTAGCTGACGCCGTTGATCACCTTGGCGCCGCTGCCCTCGCTGAGCAGGTAGAAGAAGTGGTTCGCGGGGCCCGAGGAGTAGTGCACGTCGACCGAGCCGATGCCGGAGTACCAGCTGTCCTTGGACGCGCCGTCCTTGCTCGGCTGGTCCATGTAGCGCAGCGGCGTGCCGTTGCCGTTGATGTCGATCTCCTCGCCGATGAGGTAGTCACCCACGTCGGAGGAGTTGTTGGCGTAGAACTCGACGGTCGTGCCGAGGATGTCCGAGGTCGCCTCGTTCAGGCCGCCGGACTCGCCGCTGTAGATCAGCCCTGCGGTCGCTGCGGTGAGGCCGTGGGTCATCTCGTGGCCGGCCACGTCGATCGAGGTGAGCGGCTTGGCATTGCCCGCGCCGTCCCCGTACGTCATGCAGAAGCAGCTGTCCGACCAGAACGCATTGATGTAGTTGTTGCCGTAGTGGACCCGCGAGTAGGCGCCGACGCCGTCGCCGCGGATGCCGTTGCGGCCGTGCACGTTCTTGTAGTAGTCCCAGGTCAGCGCCGCGCCATAGTGGGCGTCGGCCGCCGCCGTCTCCAGGTTGGCGGCGGTGCCGTTGCCCCAGACGTCGTCCGTCCCGGAGAACAGGGTGCCGGTGCCGGAGGTGGCCCGGTTGAGGTTGTACGTACGGTGGTTGCCGCGCGCCCCGTCCGTGAGGTTGTACGTCGTCCCGGACTGCGTGCTGGTCAGCGGGACCGTGCCGCTGTACTGGGTGTTGCCCGTGCCATTGCGTACCGCCTGCCATTCGAACAGCTGCTCGCCGGTGCTCGCGTCCGTGACGACGTGCAGCTCCTGCGGGGTGCCGTCCTCCTGGAGGCCGCCGACGACCGTCTCGTACGCGAGTGTCGGGGTGCCCTCGGCCGCCCAGATCACCTTGCGCGGCGCGGTCTCGATGGCCGGGCTCTCCGCGTTCTCGGCGCGGGCCTCGGCGAGTGCCTGGCTCTCCGCCTTCGAACTGGCCAGGGTCGGTGTCAGCGACGCCACCTCGATCTCCGCGCTGGTGGCCTTGACCGTGCTCTCGGTCGTGCCGTCCTTCGCCGTGGAGACGACCAGGTCACCGCCGAGCACGGGCAGCCCGCCGTACGTCCGCTCGTAGCGGGTGTGCACGGTGCCGTCCTGGTCCTTGACCACATCCCGGACGACCAGCTTCTCCTTGGCGCCGAGGCCGAGTTCGGCCGCGGTGGCGGTCTTCCCGGCGTCGGCCTCGCGGATCAGCTCGGTGCGCTGGGCGGGGGTGAGGTCGGCGGGCAGGGCGCCCGGGTCCGCGGCGCCGATCGGCGCCGCGGGGGCCTGGCCGGGGGCGGCGGTCGCCCCGCCGACCTGCACGGCGGCGGCCAGGAAGGCGGCGACGCCGACCAGGGCCAC
The DNA here is from genome assembly GCF_042790455.1 of Streptomyces sp. NPDC056734. Taxonomy (NCBI): domain Bacteria; kingdom Bacillati; phylum Actinomycetota; class Actinomycetes; order Kitasatosporales; family Streptomycetaceae; genus Streptomyces; species Streptomyces sp. NPDC056734. The sequence goes on along the minus strand of NZ_JBHTZD010000009.1, from coordinate 324,869 downwards.
GGTGGTGACCCGGCGGCGGCGGGGGGTGTGGGGGGCGGGTCTGTGGGAGGAAGTACTGCTCAACACTGACTCCTTCTGCGTGGCCACGGGTCGCGCGGCCGGGGAGACCGGGCGGCCGAGGGGTCGTCCGGGCAGAACGGGACACCAGATGCGTACGGCCGGTAACTCGCGGCGAGATGCGTGGGGTTGCCGTGAGGGGCCTTGGGAAGGGTGGCACTCAAGGCCACCTATTGTCAGGAGCGCGTCAATAGGTTGGCCGGAACTCGTCCGTTGTCCAGGAGTTCACGTCCGCTATACGGAGGTGGGCGCGGTGGAGCACCGGCCTGAAGTGCCATGCCGGTGACGGGCCAAGGGCTGTTCAAGGACCGCCCAGGAACTACTCATGGGCCGGTCAAGAGGGGGGCGCGGCCCGGTCAAGGACGCGTCCCGGCCGGATCCTCCCGTGTCTCCCCGTGCCACGTGTGCCACAGCCTCGCGTACGCGCCGCCCGCCGCCACCAGTTCGTCGTGCGTGCCCAGTTCGCTGAGCCGGCCGTCCTCCATCACCGCCACCCGGTCCGCGTCGTGCGCGGTGTGCAGCCGGTGCGCGATCGCGATGACCGTACGTCCCTTCAGCACCGCCGCCAGCGCCCGCTCGGTGTGCCGGGCCGTCGTCGGGTCCAGCAGCGCCGTCGCCTCGTCCAGGATCAGGGTGTGCGGATCGGCCAGCACCACCCGGGCCAGGGCCAGTTTCTGGGCGCGCGAACCGTCCGTGGGGTGACCGCCCCCGCCGAGCCGGGTGTCCAGGCCCTGCGGCAGCGCCCGCGCCCAGTCCCGCGCGCCGACCGCCGCCAGCGCCGCCCACACCTGCGCGTCCGTCGCCCCGGGCTCCGCGATCAGCAGATTGTCGCGGACCGTACCGAGGAACACATGGTGCTCCTGGGTGACCAGCACCACCTGTCGCCGCAACTGCTCCGGATCCAGCGCCGCGACCGGCACCCCGCCCACCGTCACCGTGCCCGCGCTCGGCGCGTCCACGCCCGCCAGCAGCCGGCTCAGCGTCGTCTTGCCCGCCCCCGACGGCCCCACCACCGCCAGCCGCTCACCCGGCCGGACCGTCAGATCCACCCCGCGCAGCACCTCGCCGCCCCGGTCGTACGCGTATCGCGCGCCCCGTACGTCGATCCGGTCGTCCGCCGGGACGGGCGCGTCCGCCGCCGCGGCGGCCCTCGGGGCCTGCGCCAGCCCCTCCACCCGGGCGAACGACGCCCCGCTGCTCTGGAGTTGTTCCACCCGCACCAGGATCTCGTCCAGCGGGCCGGACAGCTGCTGGAGATACAGCGCCGCCGTCACCACCGCGCCCAGACTCATCGAGCCGTTCATGTGCAGCGCCCCGCCGATCAGCAGCACCCCGGCCACCGGCAGGATGTACGACACCTCGACCGCCGGGAAGAACACCGTGCGCAGATACAGCGTGTGGAGGCGGGCCCGGCGCGAGGTCTCCAGCCGCTCCCGGCTCTCCGCGATCCGCTCCCGGCCCAGCCCGAACGCCTCGATCGTGCGGGCGCCCGCCGCCGTCGCCGCGACCGCCTCCGCGACCTGGGAGGTGGCCGCGCCCTCGGCGAGATAGCCGTCCCGCGCCCTGCGCAGATACCAGCGCAGCACCAACTGGATCGGCAGCAGGCAGCACACGCCCAGGACGCCGAAGAGGGGGTTCAGGGTGAACACCGCGATCAGCAGGAACGCCGCCTGGATGCCGCTGACGAAGAGTTCGGGCGCGACGTCGCGCAGGGTGGTGCCGACGGCCGTCACGTCCGCCGTGCCGCGGGCCGTCAGATCGCCGGTGCCGGCGCGTTCCACGGTCGACGCCGGGAGGGCGAGGACGCGGTCCACGAAACGTTCGCGGATCCGGGCGAGGGTGCGTTCGCCGAAGCGGTGACCCGCGTAACGGGCCCAGCGGGAGAGGAGGAGCTGGGCCAGGGCGGCCACGAGGATGCCCAGGGCGAGGCGGTCGATCGTGTCCACGGGTGCGCCGTCGCGGACCTTGTCGATGATGCGGCCCAGCAGCCAGGGGCCCGCGAGGCCCGCGAGGGCGGCGGCGGAGTTGAGGGCGATGACTGTGGTGAAGAGGGGGGTGTCTGCCGTGACGAGGGCTTTCGCTGCGCGGCGGACCGCTTTGGGGGTGGCGATGGGGAGGTGGTGGGGTGGGGTGGTGGGGGTGGTGGGAGTGGTGGGGGTGGTGCCGGGGCCAGTGGGGCCAGTGGGGCCGGTGGGGGTGGTGGGGGTGGTGCCGGGGCCCGTGCTGGTGGGTTGTGGCTGGTCGCGCAGTTCCCCGCGCCCCTTGGGGGGTTGCTCTCCGGTCACTGGGGGAGGTCCTCCATGTCTCGGGCCACCAGGGCGCGGTAGGCCGGCTCCGTCTTCAGGAGGTGGTGGTGGGATCCGGTGGCCGTCGCCTTGCCGTCGACCACGTGGATCACCGTGTCCGCCTGGTCCAGGACCAGCGGGGACGTCGTCGTCACCACCGTCGTACGCCCCGCCCGGGCCGCCCGCAGGCGCTCGGCGATCGTCGCCTCCGTGTGGGCGTCCAGGGCCGACGTCGGCTCGATCGCGAGCAGGATCTCCGGGTCGGCGAGCAGGGCCCGTACGAGCCGGACGCGCTGGCGCTGGCCGCCGGAGAGATTGCGGCCCTGGGCGTCGACCGGGGAGTCCACACCGTCGGGCAGGCCCTGGACTATGTCCCGCGCGGCGGCCGTGCGTACGGCGTGCTCCAGGGCGGCGTCCGAGCGGTCCCGGGCGTTCACCACCTCGCGCAGCGGGCCCGCGAACAGATCGGCCTCGTGGTCGGCGAGCACGATACGGGCGCGGACCTGGGCCAGCGGGACGCGGTCCAGCCGTACCCCGCCCCAGGTCGCCGCCGACGGCGTGTAACGGGCGAGGCGTTCGAGGATCTCGGTGGCGTCGGCCGGGTGCGCGGCGGCCAGCGCGGTGAGCCGGCCGGGCAGCACCCGCACGCCCGAACCGGGGTCGTGCAGCGCCGACGGCTCGGCGGGGGCGTCCGCGCCGCCCGGGTCGGCGGCGGGCTCCAGCCGCAGGAACCGTACGACCCGCCCGGCGGCGACCAGACCCCGGCTGATCAGGTATCCGCACTCCACCAGGAACGCCATCGGGATCACCAGCACCGCGACATAGCCGTACACCGCCGCCAGCTCGCCCACCGTGAGCTGGCCCTGCGCGGCGAGCCGGGCCGCCAGCCAGCTCACCACCGCCAGGAACACGACCGGCAGCCCGAGGCCGAGCGCCTGCAACCAGCTGGTGACCGCGCCCACCCGGTAGCCCTGCGCCCGCAGCCGCCCCGAGTCGGCGCGGAACGCGTCCGCGAACAGGCCCTTGCCGCCCAGCCCGTTGAGCACCCGCAGCCCGCCCGCCAGATCGCCGATCCGGGCCGTCAGCAGGCCCTGCACCTCGCGGTACTCCGCCTCCCGGCCCTGGAGCCGGCCCATCAGCGGCCCGACCAGCAGCACCAGCACCGGCAGCCCGAGCAGGATCACCGCCGCGAGCTGCCCCGAGACCGACAGCAGGGCGGCGGCGATCACCGAATAGGCGACGACCGAGCCGACGCCGGGTCCGACGACCGTCAGCGCGCCGGCGATCGTCTGTACGTCACCGACGCCGATCGTGGTCACCTCACCGGCCCCGGTCTGCGGGCCCAGCCGGGCGCCGAGGCGCACCGAGTGGTCCACGACCACCTTGACCGTACGGAAGTTGGCGTCCATCCGGACCCGCGTCATCGTGCGGTGCCGCATGATGCTCAGCCAGGCGTTCACCACGCCGACCCCGACCAGCGCCGCGCACCAGGACGCCAGCGCCGGGTAGTCGCCCTTCGCGAGCCCCTGGTCCACCGCCCGCGCCATCAGGAACGGCGTCGCCGCGAGCAGCACCATCCAGACACTGGCGAGCAGCGCCCCGCCCGCCGACCTGCCCGCCTGGCAGCGCACCAGCCACCACAGGTAGCGGGCGGGCCCGCGCCGGTCGGGGGTGCCGGGGTCGCCGTACGCGTCGATCATGTGAGCCCCCACTCGGGTGGTGGTCATGTGGTGGTCATGCGGTGGGCGTGCGGTGGGCGTGCGGTGGGCGTGCGGTGGGCGTGCCGGGGTTGCCGTACGCGTCGATCGTGTTCCCCCGCCCACCCTCACGCGTCCACGGCCGACGCGAGGCCGAAGAGCAGGGCCCCGGTGGCGGCGAACGCGGGTCCGGCCAGGCGGGGCCAGGCGGGGAGACGCCGGGTGCCGAGCTGGTCGAGGGCGACCCCGGCGGCGGCGGGCCACAGGACGCCGAAGGCGGTGTCGAGGGGGTCGAGGTCGCCCGCGTCGGCAAGGCCGAGGCTGCCCGTGGCGAGGAAGGCGAGGGCGGCTCCGACGGCCGCGCTCGCCGCCGCGAGGGGGAAGCGCGGGGCGAAGGGGTTCCAGCCCTCGTGCCCGGGATCGCGCCGCCGGGACCGGAGGGCGATCACGGCGGCGGTGATCTGCGCCAGACAGGCGGTCACGCCCCAGAGGGTGGCCGGGACCAGTACGGCGAGCCCGTCGGAGTCCAAGGGGGGGGGTTCCTCTCTCACGTCCTACGTTTCATGCCTCATGCCTCATGCCTCGGCCTTACGTTTCACACCTCACGTCTCACGTCTCACGCCAGGCTCTCGCGCCACGCGCGATGCAGTTCCGCGAAGCGGCCCCTGCCGGCGATCAGGTCCGCCGGGGTGCCGTCCTCCACCACCCTGCCGTGCTCCATCACCAGCACCCGGTCGGCGATCTCGACCGTGGACAGCCGGTGCGCGATCACCACCGCCGTACGGCCCTTGAGGACCGTGGCCATCGCCCGCTGCACGGCCCGCTCGCCCGGCACGTCCAGCGAACTGGTCGCCTCGTCGAGGATCAGCACCGCCGGGTCGGCGAGCAACGCGCGCGCGAACGCGACGAGCTGGCGCTGACCGGCCGAGATCCGGCCGCCGCGCTTGCGGACGTCGGTGTCGTAGCCGTCGGGCAGGGCGCTGATGAAATCGTGCGCGCCGATCGCCTTCGCCGCGCGCTCGATGTCCTCACGGGAGGCGTCCGGGCGACCGATCGCGATGTTCTCGGCGACCGTGCCGGAGAACAGGAACGCCTCCTGCGTCACCATCACCACCCCGCGCCGCAGCTCCGGCACGTCGAGATCGCGCAGATCCACGCCGTCCAGCAGCACCCGGCCGTCGGTCGGGTCGTAGAACCGGGCGAGCAGCTTCGCCAGCGTGGACTTCCCGGCGCCGGTGGTGCCGACGACCGCGACGGTCTGCCCCGCCGGGAGGGTGAGGGAGAAACGGGGCAGCACCTCACCGCCCGTGCGGTACGCGAACCGGACACCGTCGAAGACCACCTCGCGGCCGGGCCGCCCGGCCGACGCGAGCGGCGGCAGCGGACGCGGCTGCTCCGGCTCCGGCACCGACGGGGTCTGCGCCAGCAGTCCGGCGATCTTCTCCAGCGACGCCGCCGCCGACTGGTAGGAGTTGAGGAACATGGCCAGCCGGTCGATCGGGTCGTACAGCCGCCGCAGATACAGCACCGCCGCCGCCAGCACACCCAGCGCGAGCGTGCCGTCCGCCACCTGGTACGCGCCCCACAGCACGATCCCCGCGACCGCCGTGTTGGCGATCAGCCGGGAGCCGACCACATAGCGGGCCATCTCCAGCAGCGCGTCCCCGTTGGTGCGCTCATGGCGCCGGTTCAGGACCCGGAAGTCGGCCTCGTTCGCCGCCTCCCGGCGGAACGCGCGCACCGGGCGGATGCCGTTCATCGTCTCCACGAACTTCACGATCACCGCCGCGATGGCCGTCGACCGCACCCGGTAGATCCGCCCCGCCCGCCGCTGGTACATCCGCACCAGCCCGTACAGCGGCACGAACGACGCCACCGCCAGCGCGCCGAGCCCCACGTCCAGCCAGAGCAGCATCGCCGAGATGTACACGAACGACAGGATCACCGTGATCAGTTCTTGCAGGCCCTCGTCGAGCAGTTCGCGCAGCGATTCCACGTCCGTGGTGGAGCGGGAGATCAGCCGTCCCGAGGTGTAGCGCTCGTGGAAGTCGACGCTCAGCGCCTGCGCGTGCCGGAAGATCCGGCCCCGCAGGTCCAGCAGCACATTCTGGTTGACATGCGCGGCGGACGTGATGAACGCGGACTGGAGCAGCCCGGACGCCAGCGCGCACAGCAGATAGCCGACGCCCACCGCGATCAGCGGCCCGTTGTCGCCGTCCTCGCGCAGCGCCGGTACGGCACGGTCGATGGCGTACGCCACCAGCAGCGGGCCCGCCTGCACCGCCGCCTGCCCGAGCAGCAGCACTACGGCGGTCAGCGCCACCCGGGCCTTCATCGGGGCCAGCAGCGACCGCAGCAGGCGGCCCGTGGCACCCGGCGGGGAGGGCAGTACGTCCCGGTCGAAGGCGTCGTCGGGGTCCGGGGGTCGGGGCAGGTCGGGTTCGTCGTCGGTGACGGCGCCGGCCGTCGTCGGCGCGGTCATCACTCGCCGTCCTTCCCGAAGGTCACGTCGCGGTCGGGGGCGGGGGCGGTGTCCGCGTGTACGCCCAGGTGTGTGCCGGGGGCGGTTGCCGGGTGCGGGCCCGCATCCGCGCCCGTCCCGAAGGTGAGACCCAGCCCCGAGCCGGGGGCGGTTGCCGGGTGCGCGCCCAGGTGTGTTCCGGGGGCGGTTGCTGAGTGCGCGTCGGCGCCGGTGGCCGGGTGCGCGCCCGCATCCGCGCCTGAGTCGGCATCCGCGTCCGCCTTGAGGGTCCCGCCCGGGTCCGCGTCCGCGCCGGTTTTCGCGTGCCTGCGCGACTCCGCGCCCGCGTCCGCGTCCGCTCCGAGGGTCCCGCCCGGGTCCGTGCTCGCGCCGGTTTTCGCGTGCCCGCGCGACTCCGCGCCCGCGTCCGTCCCGAGGGTCACGCCCCGGTCCGCGCCCGCGCCGCTCTCCGCGCGCACGCCTACATCCGCACCCGCGTCCACGCCCGCCCCAAACGTCATGCCCACGCCCGCCCCAAAGTCCCCGTCGGGGCCCGCCCCCGACCCGGCCTCCCCCTCCACACCCAACTCCGCCCCCACATCCACCCCCGACATCAGATGCGCATACTCCGCGCTGTCCCGCAGCAGTTCCTGGTGGGTGCCGACCGCCGTGATCCGGCCGCCGGACAGCAGGGCCACCCGGTCGGCGAGCAGCACGGTGGACGGGCGGTGCGCCACGATCAGGGCGGTGGTGTCGGCGAGCACCCGCCGCAGCGCGGCCTCCACGGCGGCCTCGGTGTGCACGTCCAGCGCGGACAGCGGGTCGTCCAGGACCAGGAAACGGGGCCGCCCCACCACCGCCCGCGCGAGCGCCAGCCGCTGCCGCTGCCCGCCGGACAGGCTCAGGCCCTGCTCACCGACCTGGGTGTCGGTGCCCTGCGGGAGGGCGTGGGCGAAGTCGGCCTGGGCGACGGCCAGCGCGCGGTTCAGCTCCGCGGCACCGGCGTCCTCGCCCGCGCCCATGAGGACGTTCTCGCCGACGCTGGCCGAGAACAGGGTGGGTTCCTCGAAGGCGACGGCCACCGCCGCGCGGAGTTCCTCGCGGGGCATCGCCGCGATGTCCACGCCGTCGAGGGTGATCCGGCCGTCGGTGATCTCGTGCAGCCGGGGGACGAGCGCCGTGAGGGTCGTCTTGCCGCTGCCGGTCGCGCCCACCAGGGCCATCGACTCGCCGGGACGTATCCGCAGGTCTATGCCGGTCAGCACGGGCGGGGCGTCGGGCGGCGCGTCGGGGTAGCGGAAGGTGACGTCGTGGAACACCAGGCCCGGCAGGGCCCCGGCGGCCTCGCTCGGGGCAACCCCGGCTGCCCCCTCCGGGGCGGACTCGGCGGCACCGCTCGGGTCGAGCCCGGCTGCCCCCTTCAAGGCGACCCCGGCTGCCTCCTCCGGGTCGGTCCCGGCCGCACCCTCCAGGGCGACCTCGGCCGCATCGCTCGGGTCGAGCCCGGCCGCCCCTTCCAGGGCGCCCCCCGCCGCCTCCCCCGCCGGGACCCAGGCCGCGTCCCCCGGCGTGACAAGGCGCCCCCCTTCCACGGACTCCCCCGGCGCGACAAGGCCGACGCTTTCCACCGACCCCCTCGGCGCGACAAGGCCGGAGCCTTCCGCCGACTCCCTCGGCGCAACAAGGCGCCCCCCTTCTACGGACCCCCGCGGCGCGACAAGGCCGACGCCTTCCACCGCCCCCCTCGGCGAGACACCGCGCCCCCCTTCCACCGCCCCCCGCGGCGAGACAAGGCCGACGCCTCCCACCGCCCCCCTCGGCGAGACACCGCGCACCCCCGCCCCCGTCCCCGCCCCAGACTCCTCCTCCGCATCCATCACCTCGAAATACCGATCCGTCGCCGTCGCCGCCTCCTGGCTCATCGCCAGCAGGAAGCCGATCGAGTCGACCGGCCAGCGCAGCGCGAGGGCCGTCGACAGGAACGCCACCAGCGTGCCCGCCGACAGCACGCCGTCCGCGACCTGGACGACGCCCACCACCAGCGCCGACCCGATGGCGACCTCCGGCAGGACGATGATGACGCCCCAGATCGCCGCCAGCAGCCGCGCCTTGCGCAACTCCGTGCCGCGCAGCTTCCGCGACAGATCACGGAACGCCCGCGCCTTGCTGCGATGGCGCCCGAAGCCCTTGATGATCCGGACGCCGAGCACGCTCTCCTCGACGACCGTCGTCAGATCGCCCACCTGGTCCTGCGCGAGCCGCGCCACACCCGCGTACCGCTTCTCGAAGACGACGCAGGTGACGATGACGGGGATCACCGGGCCCAGGATCACCAGCCCGAGCGTCCAGTCCTGGATCAGCATGATGATCACGCCGATCAGAATGGTCACCCCATTGACCAGCAGAAACGTCAGCGGGAACGCGAGAAACATCCGCAGCAGCATCAGATCCGTGGTGCCCCGCGACAGCAACTGGCCCGAGGGCCAGCGGTCGTGGAAGGCGATCGGCAGCCGCTGGAGATGCCCGTACAGCGCGGCCCGCATGTCCGCCTCGACCCGGGCCAGCGGCCGGGCCACCAGCCACCGCCGCACCCAGAACAGCACGGCCTCGGCGAGCCCGAGCAGCAGCAGGAACAGCGCCCCGAGCCACACCCCGGCCGTGTCCCGGTCGGTGACGGGCCCGTCCACCAGCCACTTGAGTACGAGGGGGATCACCAGCCCCGTGCAGGAGGCGATGATCGCGACGAACGCGGCCGTGAACAACCGCGCCCGTACCGGCCGTACAAACGGCCACAGCCGCAGCAGGCTGCGTACGGCGGACCGGCCCGGCGGCTCGTTGGTGTGTGCATGCTTCGTCGACATCAGGAGTGAGCCTACGGATAGCCACTGACACTGCCCAGTGGGTTTCGCCCGGGGCAGACTCGGCCGATGGTCCTACGACCTGCGGATACGACGCCTCCCGCGACCTGCGGATACGACGCCTCCCCGCGCCCTCGGGACCCGGGGTCGTACCGCCGCATCAACCGATCGGTGGATGCCAGGTCGAGCGGGTCGTCCGATGCACCGCCCCCGCCCCCGGCGCGACGCTGGGGCCATGCCCGTCATCGAAGTCAGCGAACTGCGCAAGTCCTACGGCGGCCGGCCCGTGGTCGACGGAGTCTCCTTCACCGTCGAGGAGGGCGAGATCTTCGGCATCCTCGGCCCCAACGGCGCCGGCAAGACCACCACCGTCGAATGCGTCGAGGGCCTGCGCATCCCCGACGCCGGCCGGGTCCGGGTCGCCGGGCTCGACCCCGTCACCGACCACGAGCAGGTCGCCCGGATGCTCGGCGCGCAGCTCCAGCAGAGCCGGCTCCAGGCCAAGCTCACCGTCCGCGAGGCGCTGGAGCTGTACACCTCCTTCTATCCGCACCCCGCCGACTGGCGCCCGCTGGTCGAACGGCTCGGCCTCACCGACCGGCTCTCCATCGCCTTCGGCAAGCTCAGCGGCGGCCAGCAGCAGCGGCTGTTCATCGCGCTCGCGCTGATCGGCGACCCGCGGTTCGTCGTCCTGGACGAGCTGACCACCGGCCTGGACCCGCGCGCCCGCCGCGAGACCTGGCAGCTCATCGAGGACATCCGCGACCGGGGCGTCACCGTGCTGCTGGTCACCCACTTCATGGAGGAGGCCCAGCGACTGTGCGACCGGATCGCGGTGATCGACCGGGGCCGGATCGCCGCCCTGGACACCCCCGAGGGCCTGATCCGCCGCTCGGCGGGCCGTACGGTCATCAGCTTCACCCCGTCCGCGCCGCTGGACCGGGACGCGTTGCACGCGCTGCCCGAGCTGGTCCTGGCCGAGGAGCGGGACGGGCGGCTCACCCTCACCGGCACCGACGCCACCGTGGACGCCGTGCTCACCCTGCTCGCCCGCCGCCGGATCACCGCCCACCAACTGCGCGTCAGCGACGCCACGCTCGACGACGCGTTCCTGGACCTCACGGAGACCTCATGAACACCGCCGTCCTGCGTACCGAGGTCCGGTTGTTCGCCCGCGAACCCGGCTCGCTCTTCTGGATCCTGGTCTTCCCGCCGCTGCTGCTGGCGATCGTGGGTTCCATCCCGTCGTACCGCGAGCCACAGGAGACGCTGGGCGGTCTGCGGCTCGTGGACATCTATGTGGGCATCGCCGTGCTGCTCGGGATGATCGTCGCCGGGACCCAGGCGATGCCCGCCGCGCTGACCGCCTACCGGGAGCAGGGCGTGCTGCGCCGGATGTCCACCACCCCGGTCCGGCCGGGCGCACTGCTCGCCGCGCACACCCTGGTGCACGGCCTGGCCGGCGTGCTCGCCGCCCTGGTCCCGCTGCTGATCGGACGGCTCGTGTTCGACGTGGCACTGCCCCGGCAGCCGTACGGCTACGCGCTCGCGCTGCTGTGCGGGGTGCTGGTCTCGCTCGCCATGGGCGCCCTGATCTCGGCGCTCGCCCCGAATGTACGGATCGCCACCGCGATCGGTACGGCGGTGCTGTTCCCGATGATGTTCTGCGCGGGCGTGTGGCTGCCGGTGCAGGCCATGCCGGACCTGCTGGCGGACATCGTGCGCTGCACCCCGTTCGGGGCCGCCGCCGAGGCGCTGGGGCAGGCCGCGGCCGGCGACTGGCCCAGCTGGGTCCACCTGGGCGTGCTGGCCGGCTGGGCGGCGCTGCTGTCGGCGGCGGCCGTCCGCTGGTTCCGCTGGGAGTAGGAGGCCCGACATGCAGACCGGACCTGCGCCGGGAGTGGGGCGGCCTGACGTGCGGACCGGACCTGTGCTGGGAGTGGGGCGGCCCGGCGTGCGGACCGGACCTGTGCTGGGAGTGGGGCGGCCCGGCGTGCGGACCGGACCTCC
>NZ_JBHTZD010000009.1:207985-313405 GCF_042790455.1 Streptomyces sp. NPDC056734 | reverse complement strand
TGGTGCTCACCGCCGTCGTGCTCCAGGAGTCCTTCGACCGGGCCCGGCTGCGCGCCGAGCGGGCCGGGCGGCCGATCGTGCCGTCCCCGCTCGGCGCGGCCTTCTTCCTGGTCCGCTGGGTCGTCATCGCCGCCCTGATCTATCTGAACCCGTGCTTCGGGTTCGCCGCGGCGGCCGGCTTCTTCGACGTCGGCGAGCTGATCAAGGGCCACCGCGCCCAGTGGTGGGGCGTGTTCCTCACCGGCGTCGCCATCTCCGTCTCCCAGGCCGGCGGGCTGCCCCTGCGCGACCTCAGCCATGCCGTGGTGCTCGCCGGACTGATCACCGCCAACACCGCGCTGTACCTGGTGATCGCGCACTTCTCCGCCAAGGACGAGGAACGCGCCCGGGAACGCGCCGCCACCATCGCCGAACTGGAACGCACCAACACCGCCCTCCAGAGCGCCCTGGACGAGAACAAGGCGCTGCACGCCCAGCTGCTGGTACAGGCCCGGGAGGCCGGGGTCGCCGATGAGCGGCGCCGCCTCGCCGCCGAGATCCACGACACCATCGCCCAGGGCCTGACCGGCATCATCGCCCAGCTCCAGGTCGTCGCGGGCACCCCCGACCCGGAGCTCGCCCGGGTCCATCTGGCGCGCGCCGCCGACCTGGCCCGGCACAGCCTCGGCGAGGCCCGCCGCTCGGTGCACAACCTCGCCCCGGTGGCGCTGGACAGCGACGGACTGCCCGAGGCGCTGAAGAAGACGGTCGCCGACTGGGGCGAACGCACCGGGGTGCGGGCCGCTCTCACCGTCACCGGCACCGCCGAGCAGCTGCACGACGAGCTGTCCGCGACCCTGCTGCGGATCGCCCAGGAGGCCCTGTCCAACGCCGCCCGGCACGCGGCGGCCACCCGCGTCGGCGTCACGCTCTCCTTCATGGGCGACGAGGTGGTCCTCGACATCCGCGACGACGGCCGCGGCTTCGACCCGGCCGCGCTGCCCGCCCGTACCCGCACCGGCGGCTTCGGCCTCGACGGCATGCGCGCCCGCGCCGCCCGCATGGCCGGCTCCCTCGCCGTGGAGTCCGAGCCGGGGGGCGGCACGGCCCTGTCGGCTCGCGTACCGTTGGTCCGCCATGAGTAGCCGCGTTGACGCCCCCGAGATCACCCTCCTCGTCGTGGACGACCATCCCGTCGTACGGGACGGGCTGCGCGGCATGTTCGACTCCGCCCCCGGCTTCACCGTCCTCGGCGAGGCCGCCGACGGGGTACGCGCCGTCGAGCAGGCCCTCGCCCTGGACCCGGACGTGATCCTCATGGACCTGCGGATGCCGGGCGGCGGAGGCGTCGCCGCCATCGCCGAGCTGACCCGGCGCGGCGCCCGCGCCAAGATCCTGGTCCTCACCACCTACGACACCGACTCCGACACGCTGCCCGCGATCGAGGCGGGCGCCACCGGCTACCTCCTCAAGGACGCGCCCCGCGACGAGCTGTTCACCGCCGTCCGCGCCGCCGCCCAGGGCCGTACGGTGCTGTCCCCGGCCGTGGCCTCCCGGCTGGTCTGTGCCGTCCGCACCCCCGGGGCCGGGGGCAAGGAGCCGCTGTCCGCCCGTGAGCGCGAGGTGCTCGCCCTGGTCGCCAAGGGCACCCCCAACCGCGAGATCGCCCGCACCCTCTTCATCAGCGAGGCCACGGTCAAGACCCACCTCACCCACCTCTACGCCAAGCTGGGCGTCAAGGACCGCGCGGCAGCGGTGGCCGTCGCCTACGACCGGGGCATCCTCGGCTGACGCGGACCCACGTCACCCCACCCCACATCACCTCACTCCACGCCCGCCCCACCCCACGTCACCCCACCACCCGCAGCAACAGCACCGCCCGCCCCGGCACCGTCACCGCCACCCCCGCCGGACGCACCACCCCGGGCCCCGCACCCTGCCCCTCCTCCTCGTCCTCCTCGTCCTCCACGGACGTATCGACGACCACCTCGTACGCCCGCGCCCACGGCGCCCCCGGCAGCACGAACTCCACCGGCTCCGCCCCGGCGTGCAGCACCGCGAGGAAGCTGTCGTCGACGATCGGCGCCCCGCTCTCGTCCCGGCCCGGTATGTCCCGCCCGGACAGATACATGCCGAGGGTCGCGGCGGGCGCGTACCAGTCGCCCTCGGTCATCTCCGTGCCCCGCGCGGTGAACCAGGCCAGATCCCGCAGCCCGTCCGCCGAATGCGCCCGCCCGGAGAAGAACGCCCGGCGGCGCAGCACCGGATGCCGGTGGCGCAGCGCGATCAGCCGCGCGGTCAGCGCGTACAGCTCCCGCCAGCCCGGCTCCGACAGGAGCCCCCAGTCCAGCCAGCCGACCGCGTTGTCCTGGCAATAGGCGTTGTTGTTGCCGCCCTGGGTGCGCCCCATCTCGTCGCCCGCGACCAGCATCGGCACGCCCGTCGACAGCAGCAGCGTGGTCAGCAGATTGCGCAGCTGGCGGCGGCGCAGCGCGCCCACCTCCGCGTCGTCGCTCTCGCCCTCGGCGCCGCAGTTGAAGGACCGGTTGTCGTCGGTGCCGTCCCGGCCGCCCTCGCCGTTGTCCTCGTTGCGCTTGTGCTCGTACGACACCAGGTCGCGCAGCGTGAAACCGTCGTGCGCGGTGACGAAGTTGACGGAGGCGTAGGGCCGCCGCCCGCCCCACGCGTACAGGTCGCTGGACCCGGAAAGGCGGTAGCCCATCTCCCGGACGTCCGGCAGCGCGTGCCGCCAGAAGTCCCGGACGGTGTCGCGGTAGCGGTCGTTCCACTCGGTCCACAGCGGCGGGAAAGCGCCCACCTGGTAGCCGCCGGAGCCCACGTCCCACGGCTCGGCGATCAGCTTCACCCGGCGCAGCACCGGGTCCTGGGCGATCACCGCGAGGAAGGGGGAGAGCATGTCGACGTCGTGCATCGAGCGGGCGAGTGCCGCCGCGAGGTCGAAGCGGAAGCCGTCGACGCCCATCTCGGTGACCCAGTAGCGCAGCGAGTCGGTGATCAGCCGCAGGACGTGCGGCTGGACGACATGCAGGGTGTTGCCGCAGCCGGTGTAGTCGGTGTAGCGCCGGGCGTCGCTCTGCAACCGGTAGTAGCCGCGGTTGTCGATGCCCTTCAGGGAGAGGGTGGGGCCCAGCTCGCCCCCCTCGGCGGTGTGGTTGTAGACCACGTCCAGGATCACCTCGATCCCGGCCGCGTGCAGCGCCCGGACCATCCGCTTGAACTCGCCGACCTGCTGCCCGGCGGTGCCGGTGGCCGCGTAGCCCGCGTGCGGGGCGAAATAGCCGATGGAGTTGTAGCCCCAGTAGTTCCTCAGGCCCCGGCGCAGCAGATGGTCCTCGTGCGCGAACTGATGCACCGGCAGCAGCTCCACCGCCGTGACGCCCAGATTCACCAGGTGTTCTATCGCGGTGGGGTGGGCGAGTCCGGCGTAGGTCCCGCGCAGTTCCCCAGGGACGCCGGGGTGCAGTTTGGTGAAGCCGCGCACATGCAGTTCGTAGATCACCGAGTCCGCCCACGGCGTCTTCGGCCGCCGGTCGTCCGCCCAGTCGTCGTCATCGTGGACGACGACCCCCTTCGGGACGTACGGCGCCGAGTCCCGTTCGTCGCGGACGGTGTCGGCGGCCTGCTGCTGGGGCCAGTCCCGGACATGCCCGTACACCTCCGGCGGCAGCGCGAAGTCGCCGTCCACCGCGCGGGCGTACGGGTCGAGCAGCAGCTTCGCCGGGTTCCAGCGGGCGCCGGTCCACGGGTCCCAGCGGCCGTGCACCCGGTACCCGTAACGCTGTCCGGGCAGCACGCCCGGTACGAAGCCGTGCCAGATCTCGTGCGTCAGCTCGGTCAGCCGGGCCCGGGTCTCCCGGCCCCGCTCGTCGAACAGACACAGCTCGACGGCCTCCGCCCCGCCCGCCCACAGCGCGAAGTTGGTGCCCGCCACCCCGTCGGCACCGACCCGGAACCGGGCGCCCAGCGGCGTCGGGGCGCCCGGCCGCACCGGCACCTCCGGCGGCCGGGGCCGGACACCGGGTACGGCCGGCCGTTCCCGCGCGGCGGCGTCCTGCTCCGCCACCGCCTCCTGCTCGGCTGCGCTGGACACCTCGGCGCCTCCCGCGGCTCATGGCACGACGCGGTCGGCCGGGGTCCCGGCGTCCCGACCGGGCCTGCCCGTCATGTCGTCCTCCCCCTGTTCTGCCCAGAGCGTGCCTCGCACTCACGTTTCCCCGGGGCGGGCATGGTCGTTGTGCACTTTCGTGAAGCACGCACACGGGCGCGCGCGGCGCGCGGCGGCCGCTCTGGCCGCCCTACTGACCTGGGCCGCACTGCTGGCGGCGGTGGCCGGCTGCACCGCGAGCGGTATCGCGGTGGACGAGATGCTCGGCGGACCACCCGCCCCCAAGGACATCATCCGCATCACCCCCGACGACCACCAGAAGGACGTACGCCCCGGCTCCCCGCTCTTCGTCCGGGTGCCGGACGGCCGGCTGGAGTCGGTACGGGTCGTCAGATCCCAGGACGCGCAGGACAGCGAGGTCCCCGGCCGGTTCTCGGCCGACGGCCGGACCTGGACGGCCGACGACCCCCGGCTCGCGCTGGCCGCGCGGTACACGGTCCACGCGGTGGCCCTGGACGAGGACGGCCGGCGCCTCTCCCGGCACACCGGCTTCACCACCCACGTCCCCGCCGAGCGGTTCCTCGCGTACGTCACCCCCGAGCACCGCGCCACCGTCGGCACCGGCATGATCGTCTCCCTGGACTTCAACCGCGAGATCACCCACCGCGCGGCCGTCGAACGGGCCGTACGGATCACCGCGGACCCGCCGGTCGACATCCGCCCGCACTGGTTCGGCGCCGACCGCCTGGACTTCCGCCCCGAGCGCTACTGGACCCCCGGCACCCGCGTCACCGTCGACCTGCGGCTGCGCGACCTCGAGGGCGCGCCCGGCGTGTACGGGCTCCAGCACAAGACGGTCACCTTCACCGTCGGCCGCAGCCAGGTCTCCCTCGTGGACGCCGCCGCCCACACCATGCAGGTCCGCCGCGACGGCGAACTCCTCGCCACCGTGCCGGTCACCGCGGGCAGCGACAAGGCCCCCACGTACAACGGCAGGATGGTCGTCACCGAGATGTTCGAGGTGACCCGGATGAACGGCGCCAGCGTCGGTTTCAAGAAGGCCGACGGCAAGAGCGAGTACGACATCCCGGACGTGCCGCACGCCATGCGGCTGACCGAGTCCGGCACCTTTCTGCACGGCAACTACTGGAAGGACGGGTCGGTGTTCGGCACCAGCAACATCAGTCACGGCTGTATCGGGCTGCGCGATGTGAAGGGCGGCGGCGGGGACACCCCGGCGGGCTGGTTCTTCGACCGCAGCCTCGTCGGCGATGTGATCGAGGTGGTCGGCAGCAAGGACCGCACGGTGGCCGCCGACAACGGGCTCGGCGGCTGGAACCTGGACTGGAAGCGGTGGACGGCGGGCAGCGCGGTGAAGTGAGCGGCCGGGGCAGGGGCCCCTTGAAGTGGCCCGCCGGGCGGCCGGGGCCGACGGGCCGCCCGGTCGCCGGGAGTTGGGACGGAACGGTGACACACGGGCCCGGTCGCCCCTCCTGACCGGGCGGTTAACATGCGCCATGCGCGCGTGGGACGCGCCGGCTGCGGGCCCGGCGAAGGCCCGGGAGGGGGAGAGAGAACGTGACAGCGGGACCGATATCGGGGGCGTCGGTTGCGACGCGCGGGGCGCGCGGGGCGCGCGCAGGCCGTGGGCGCGGGCGGCTCGGGGCACTGTTCGCGGGGGCCGTCCTGCTGGCGGTGACCGCCTGCGGCGGCGGATCGGAGCCGGATCCGGGACCGGGCACCGACGAGGGCAAGGGCAGCGGCAAGGACTCCACGGCGGCACAGAGCAAGGAGTCGCAGGCGGTCGTCTCGATCGCCCCGAAGGACGGCACCGGGTCGGTGGACACCAGCGGGGACCTCGAAGTCACCGCGGCGAAGGGCAAGCTCACCGAGGTCGTCGTCCAGGACGGCGACGGTACGAAGGTCGACGGGACGATCTCCGCCGACGGCACCGCCTGGACACCGGCCCGGCATCTCGCCGCGTCCACCACCTACCAGGTGCGCGCCACCGCCCAGGACACCGAGGGCCGCGCCGCCACCCAGGAGTCGAGCTTCACCACCCTGACCCCCAAAAACACCTTCCTCGGCACGTTCACCCCCGAGGACGGCTCGACGGTCGGCGTCGGGATGCCGTTCTCGATCCGCTTCGACCGGGGCATCACCAACCCGGCGGACGTCGAGAAGGCCATCGAGATCACCACCGAACCGGCCGTCGACGTCCAGGGCCACTGGTTCGGCGACGACCGCCTCGACTTCCGGCCCGAGACGTACTGGAAGGCCGGCACCGAGGTCACCGTCCGGCTCGGCCTCGACGGCGTCGAGGGCCGCCCAGGCGTCTACGGCGAGCAGGCCAAGACCGTCTCCTTCACCATCGGCCGCGACCAGGTCACCGTGGTCGACGCCGAGAACCTCACCATGAAGGTCATGCGCGACGGCAAGGTCGTCAAGACCCTCCCCATCACCACCGGCGCCCCCGGCTACGAGACCTGGAACGGCAAGATGGTCATCAGCGAGAAGCTGAAGGAGACCCGGATGGACGGCGCCACGGTCGGCTACGAGGGCGAGTACGACATCCCGGACGTGCCCCACGCCATGCGCCTGAGCGACTCCGGCACCTTCATCCACGGCAACTACTGGGCCGGCGACGCCTTCGGCAACCGCAACGCCAGCCACGGCTGCATCGGGCTGCGCGATGTCCAGGGCGCCTGGGACGAGAAGGCGCCGGGCGCCTGGTTCTTCGACAACTCCCTGCTCGGTGACGTGGTCGAGGTGAAGAACTCCGACGACGCCACGATCGCCCCCGACAACGGCCTCAACGGCTGGAACATGTCGTGGGCGGACTGGACGGCGTAGCCCCCCGCCCGGACCGGTGCGACCGGACCCGACCCGGACCCGGTGTGACCGACCGCACCGAGGTCCGGACGTTAGGCGCCGTTAACCTGCTGCCATGACCGTCACTCTCGAAGTCGCCGAAGGCGTCGGCACGCTCCGGCTCGACCGTCCGCCGATGAACGCGCTGGATGTCGCCACCCAGGACCGGCTCAAGGAACTCGCCGAGGAGGTCACCGCCCGCGAGGACGTCCGCGCGGTGGTGATCCACGGCGGCGAGAAGGTGTTCGCGGCCGGAGCGGACATCAAGGAGATGGAGAACATGGACCACACCGCGATGGTCCTGCGCTCCCGCGACCTCCAGGACGCCTTCACGGCCATCGCCCGCATCCCCAAGCCGGTGGTGGCCGCCGTGACCGGGTACGCGCTGGGCGGCGGCTGCGAACTGGCCCTGTGCGCGGACTACCGGATCGCCGCCGACAACGCCAGGCTCGGCCAGCCGGAGATCCTGCTCGGCCTGATCCCCGGCGCGGGCGGCACCCAGCGCCTCGCCCGGCTGATCGGCCCCTCCCGGGCCAAGGACCTGATCTTCACCGGCCGTCAGGTCAAGGCCGCCGAGGCGCTCACCCTCGGCCTGGTGGACCGGGTGGTGCCCGCCGACGAGGTCTACCCGCAGGCGTACGCCTGGGCCGCCAGGCTCGCCAAGGGCCCGGCGCTGGCACTGCGCGCGGCGAAGGAGTCGGTGGACGCGGGGCTGGACAGCGGCATCGAGACCGGGCTCGCGGTGGAGCGCACCTGGTTCGCCGGGCTGTTCGCCACCGAGGACCGCGAGCGGGGCATGCGCAGCTTCGTCGCGGACGGCCCCGGCAAGGCGAAGTTCCTCTGAACACACCCGGCGGGGCTTGCAATTGACACGATGTCTGATTCCGGGTCCCTCGATGGGGCGGTTGTGACAGCCTTGAGACAGCCTTGAACCTGCCGTCGAGGGAGACCGTCTGTTGCCATCTTCCGAGCCGTCTCCGCAGGTCAGAGGGGCTGCCAGCGGGCCCGAACTGCCGCTGGCATATGCTGATCGAAACCATCGGAATGGTTGGTTCCGGGGGGCGTATTCCACCGGAACGGCCCCGCGCGGGCCACTTGGCGGCCATGATGGGTCCATGGCGGGGCTGGACGGCATCGAACAGCCGCGGGGACACGGCCGTGCGACCGCGGCGCGCTGGTCGCCCGCGGTCGAGGACGAACGGGCGCTCAAGGCGCTGGAGTTGTTCGGGAACCCCACGGAGGCGGAGGTCGCCCTCCCCTCCCGCCCCGAGTCCGCCGCCACCGCCCGCCGCCTCGCCCAGGTCGTCGCCCTGCGTGAATGGGGCTGCACCCCCAAACTCACCGAGGACGCGGTCCTGCTGGTCTCCGAACTCGTCGGCAACGCCGTCCGGCACACCGGCGCCCGCGTCTTCGGACTGCGGATGCGCCGCCGCCGGGGCTGGATCCGGGTCGAGGTCCGCGACCCCTCACGCGGGCTGCCCTGTCTGATGCCGGTTCAGGAGCTGGACATCAGCGGCCGGGGCCTGTTCCTCGTCGACAAGCTCGCCGACCGCTGGGGCGTGGATCTGCTGCCCCGCGGCAAGACCACCTGGTTCGAGATGCGGGTCGCCGACCGCTGAAGCAGGCGGGGCCCATCCCCTTTGCGGACCACGGCAGTTGGGCAACACGCCGTCGTACGGGTGACGGTCCCCCCGGCGCCCCGGGCGAGCCGGGATCGTACCGCCCATGATCACTACGAAACTGCGGCGCCGCTGCGTCGCCGCCGTCCTGTCCCTGTCCGCCGTGCTCGCCACCAGCGCCGCGACCACCGCCCCCGCCGACACCACGAAGGCGGCCCCCGCGCGGGCCGTGGCGGCGCGGGCCGTGGCCGCGCCCGCCGTCGCGGGGGTGCCCGCCGAGTGTCCCGTGCAGTTCGAGGACCGGCTGAAGGCCGCCGCGGACCGCCGCGCCGACGTGGACCGGATCACCCCCGAGCCGGTGTGGCGCACCAGCTGCGGCACGCTCTACCGCAGCGACGGCCGCGGCCCGTCGGTCGTCTTCGAACAGGGCTTCCACCCGAAGGACGTCGTGGGCGGCCAGTACGACATCGAGCAGTACGTCCTGGTCAACCAGCCCTCGCCGTACGTGTCCACCACCTACGACCACGACCTCTACAAGAACTGGTGGAAGTCCGGCTACAACTACTACATCGACGCCCCCGGCGGCGTCGACGTGAACAAGACCATCGGCGACACCCACAAGTGGGCCGATCAGGTGGAGGTGGCCTTCCCCGGCGGGATCGACCGGAAGTACATCATCGGGGTGTGCCCGGTGGACAAGGCGACCAAGACCGAGAACATGAGCGGCTGCGAGAGCAACCCGCACTTCGAGCCCTGGCACTGAGCACTCACCCTCCGGCGGTGAACAGGGCCTCCGAGCCCACCGCACGGTAACCGGCCGCCTGGAACGCCCGCAGACTGCGGGCGTTCCCCGCCGAGATCTGCGCCCACACCGGCTCGCCCCCGGCCAGCTGCCGCGCCGCCGTCGCCAGCCGCCGCCCCAGCCCCCGCCGCCGTACCCCCGCCTCCACCTCCACCGCCGCCTCCAGGCGCCCGCCGACCCCGCGGCCCAGCACCAGCAACCCGCCCTCGGGCGCCGTCCACACCCGGAGCGCGTCGCGGCGCAGCAGGGAGCCGACGACCCGCGGATGGGTGGGATCGCCGATCTCCCGCAGCGCGAGGACGGGCTTGCCCGGCAGCGGCCCGGCGACGGTCAGGACGTCGATGGTGTCGGTGCGGCGGCCCGTACGGGCCATGAAGGCGGCCAGGAAGAAGGGGTGCATGGTCGCCGCGAGCGGGTCGGCGGGCGTCGCGGCCAGCGTGTCGTACACCCAGGCGGGGTCCTCGTCCGTGAAGACCACCGAGTGCGCGGTGAAGGCCAGCACCCCGGCGTCGCGCGGGCTGTCCTGGGGCACGACGGTGGTGGTGCCGTCGGGCGGCGGGAAGGCCCCTCTGGCCGCGGCGTCCAGAATGTCCCGCAGCCTCGGCCTCTCCACAGCGCCCGCCTCTCCCGCTCCCCTGCCCGCTCCCTTGAGTCTCCACCCACTGGAAGGCCCACACTCACACACATGATCGACCACGGCACCGGACTTTTCCCCATCGGCACCCTGGCCCGCGCCACCGGACTGTCCGTACGCACCATCCGCTACTGGTCCGACGAGGGCGTCCTGCACCCCGCGGGCCGCTCCCCGGGCGGCTACCGCCTCTACGACGCCGAGTCCGTGGCCCGCCTGGAACTGATCCGCACCCTGCGCGAACTGGGCCTCGGCCTTCAGGACGTACGCCGGGTGCTGGACGGCGAGGCCACGGTCGCGGATGTGGCGGCGGCGCATGTGGTGGCGCTGGACGCGCGGATCAGGGCGCTGAAGGTGACCCGTGCGGTGCTGTCGACCGTGGCGAGGCGCGGAGCGAGCGCGGAGGAGATGACCTTGATGAACAAATTGGCGCGGCTGTCGGCCGCCGAACGGGCGCGGATTCTTGAAGAGTTCGTGGAGGAGATGTTCCACGGCCTGGACACCGCCGACCCGGTGATCCGGGAGCGGATGCGCACCATGGCCGTGGACCTGCCGGACGAGCCGACGCCGGACCAGGTGGACGCGTGGGTGGAGCTGGCGGAACTGCTCCAGGACCCGGAGTTCCGGACGCGGATGCGACAGGCGGCGGAGTTCAACGCGGCCGGGCGGGAGGAACGGGAGGCCCCTGCCGGGGCGTCGATGTGGTTCGCCCGGCGCCTGGTCCAGCTCGGCGCGCAGGCCCGCGCGCGGGGCGTCGCCCCCGAGTCACCGGAGGCGGAGAAGATCTTGCGAGAACTGCTGGGCGTGCAGGACGCGGGCGGCGCTGATGACGCGGACGACTCGGGCGGCTCTTTGGGCGGGGACATCGACTGGACCGCCGTACTGGAACGCCTGGAGGCGATGACCGACGACCGGTTGGCCCGCTACCGGGAGTTGCTGGCCCGGGTGAAGGGTGGTGGGCCCGCCGCCGCGCATCGGGCGGAGTTCGGCTGGGTGGTCGCCGCCGTGCGGCACCGGGCCGACCGATAATCTGACCTTTGCACATACGGCAGAGGTACGACGAAGGGGCGGATCGGTGGCTGACATCGAGGAAGCGCGCAAGGAGTTCGAGCGGATCGACACGAACGGTGACGGCCAGATCACCGCGGCCGAGCTGAAGACCGCTCTGGCGCAGGGGGGCGACTGGAATGTCACCGAGGCGGTCGCCGAGGCGATCATCGCGAGCCGCGACCTCAACGCGGACAAGCTCCTGTCGTTCGACGAGTTCTGGGCGCACCTGAACAAGTGACAAGGATGGGGGGAGGGCGTCCGCACGGACGCCCTCCCCCCTTTTCTCGCTACCGTCCGCGCCGCCCCTGGGGGGAGGATCGGGCCATGACCACCAGCCGGTACTCCTTCGTGGACGAGCACGCGACGATCATCGCGGCACCCCCGGACGCGGTGTGGCGGGCGCTGACCGAAGCGGTGCAGGACGCCTACGGCAGCGGCTTCGCGACCCGCTACGCCCGCCTGATCGGCTGCGACCCGGCGACCGCCACCGGCCCCCGCCCGCCGGCCGAGGGCGCCACCCTTCCGGGCTTCCGCGTGCTGACGGCCGACCCGCCCACCACGCTGGCCCTGGCGGGCACCCACCGCTTCTCCTCCTACACCCTGACCTTCCACCTCACCCCCCTCACCCCGCACCGCTCCCGACTGCGCGCCGAGACCCGGGCGACCTTCCCCGGCACCCGGGGCGGGCTCTACCGCAGCCTGGTCATCGGCACCAGCATCCACGCGTACCTGATGCGCTGGCTGCTGGCGGGGGTGGGGCGGCGGGTGGGGTGAGGCCGGTCAGACGGCGGCCCAGTCCTTGAGGGCGGTCCTGGAGGAGAAATCGCCGACGTTCTTGTCGAGCGGGGTGTCGGTGTACTGGTGGAAGCGCCACTTGGCCTCGATACGGGGCTCGCCCGCCGTCACATAGTCGGCGATCCACAGGCCGTCGCCCGCGTAGGAGGTGGTATCGATGGTCAGCCAGAAATTGCGGTTGCAGTAAAGAATGACCCTGTTGTTCGGGCGCAGTGCCTTCACCTTCTTGATGAAGGTGTCCTTCTCGGTGTTCGAGGCGTGGGTGCCGTCGCCCGTGTTCTCCCAGTCGACGGCGAGGATGTCGCCGGGCTGGTCGGGGGCCTTGGCGACGAAGTGCTCGGCCTGGGCGGTGAGGTTGCCGGGCCACAGGAAGTGGTAGAAGCCGACGACCAGGCCCGCGTCACGGCCGTGTTTGGTCTGGTCGGTGAGTTTGGGGTTGACGTAGGTGCGGCCCTCCGTCGCCTTGACGAAGACGAAGGACAGACCGGCGGTGTCATAGGTCGACGACTGGTAGGAACTGACGTCGATGCCATTGAGCACGGGGGACTCCCTGATGGTTCGTGGGGGGAGAGAAGGGGAGTTGACGTTGTCACAGGGCCCTTGCCCGGGATCGGCGGCGCTGACCCGGGCGCTCGTCAGCACTCGATGATGTTGACCGCGAGCCCCCCGCGCGCCGTCTCCTTGTACTTCACCGACATGTCGGCGCCCGTGTCCTTCATCGTCTTGATGACCTTGTCCAGGGACACCTTGTGGCTGCCGTCGCCGCGCATCGCCATCCGGGCCGCCGTGACCGCCTTCACCGCGGCCATGCCGTTGCGCTCGATGCACGGGATCTGGACCAGGCCGCCGACCGGGTCGCAGGTCAGGCCCAGATTGTGTTCCATGCCGATCTCGGCGGCGTTCTCCACCTGCTCCGGGGAACCGCCCAGCACCTCGGCGAGCGCGCCGGCCGCCATCGAGCACGCGGAGCCCACCTCGCCCTGGCAGCCGACCTCGGCGCCGGAGATCGACGCGTTCTCCTTGAACAGCATGCCGATCGCGCCCGCGGCGAGCAGGAAGCGGACCACGCCGTCCTCGTCGGCGCCCGGCACGAAGTCCAGGTAGTAGTGCAGGACCGCCGGGATGATGCCGGCGGCGCCGTTCGTGGGGGCGGTCACCACCCGGCCGCCGGCCGCGTTCTCCTCGTTCACCGCCATCGCGTACAGCGTGAGCCACTCCATGGCCAGCGCCTTGGCGTCGCCCTCGGAGCGCAGCTTGCGGGCGGTGGTCGCGGCCCGGCGGCGCACCTTCAGGCCACCCGGCAGGATGCCCTCGCGGGACATGCCGCGCGCCACGCACGCCCGCATCACCCGCCAGATGTCGAGGAGGCCCGCGCGGATCTCGTCCTCGGTGCGCCAGGCGCGCTCGTTCTCCAGCATGAGGGCGGAGATCGACAGGCCGGTCTCCCTCGTCAGGCGCAGCAGCTCGTCGCCCGTGCGGAAGGGATACTTCAGGACCGTGTCGTCGAGCTTGATGCGGTCGGCGCCGACCGCGTCCTCGTCGACCACGAAGCCGCCGCCGACCGAGTAGTACGTCTTCGTCAGCAGCTCGGTACCACTCGCGTCGTACGCCCACAGCGTCATGCCGTTGGCGTGGTACGGGAGGGCCTTGCGGCGGTGCAGCTTGAGATCGGCGGCGAGGTCGAAGGCGATCTCGTGCTCGCCGAGCAGTTTCAGCCGTCCGCCGGCCTTGACGGACTCCACCCGTTCGTCGGCCGTCTCCACGTCCACCGTGCGGGGCGAGTCGCCCGCCAGGCCGAGCAGCACCGCCTTGGGGGTGCCGTGGCCGTGGCCGGTCGCGCCGAGGGAGCCGTACAGCTCGCAGCGCACGCGGGCGACGGCGGGCAGCACGTCCTCGTTGCGCAGGCGGCGCGCGAACATGCGCGCGGCGCGCAGCGGGCCGACCGTGTGGGAGCTGGACGGGCCGATGCCGATCGAGAACAGGTCGAACACCGAGATGGCCACGGGAACTCCTCCTGAGGGGGTGGGGGCACACATCGTCGGATGCCCCCACCGGGGAACTACTGGTCGAGAGTGGGATACAGCGGGTGCTTGTCGGCCAGGGCGGTGACCCGGGCCCGGAGCGCCTGAGCGGTGTCCTCCGGGAAGGGGGACGGTGCCGTGAGCGCCCGCGCGATCACGTCCGCGACCTCGGTGAAGTCCTCGGCCGTGAAGCCGCGGGTGGCCAGGGCCGGGGTGCCGATGCGCAGGCCCGAGGTCACCATCGGCGGACGCGGGTCGTTCGGTACGGCGTTGCGGTTGACCGTGATGCCGACCTCGTGGAGCCGGTCCTCGGCCTGCTGCCCGTCCAGCTCGGACGCGCGCAGATCGACCAGGACCAGATGCACGTCCGTGCCGCCGGACGCCACGGCCACCCCGGCCGCGCGGGCGTCGTCCGCGAGCAGCCGCTCGGCGAGGATGCGCGCGCCGTCCACCGTACGCCGCTGGCGCTCCTTGAACTCCTCGCCCGCCGCCACCTTGAACGAGACGGCCTTGGCCGCGATCACATGCTCCAGCGGGCCGCCCTGGAAGCCGGGGAAGACCGCGGAGTTCAGCTTCTTCGCGAACTCCTTGGAACGGGCCAGGATGATCCCGCCGCGCGGACCGCCCAGCGTCTTGTGCGTGGTGGAGGTGACGACATCGGCGTACGGCACCGGGTTGGCGTGCAGCCCCGCCGCGACCAGCCCCGCGAAGTGCGCCATGTCGACCCAGAGGTACGCCCCGCTCTCGTCGGCGATCCGGCGGAACTCGGCGAAGTCCAGCTCGCGCGGGTACGCCGACCAGCCCGCGATGATCACCTTCGGGCGGTGTTCCTTGGCGAGCCGCTCGACCTCGGCCATGTCGACCAGTCCGGCGTCGTCCACGTGGTAGGCGACGACGTCGAACTGCTTGCCGGAGAAGTTCAGCCGCATGCCGTGGGTGAGGTGGCCGCCGTGCGCCAGGTCCAGGCCGAGGATGGTGTCCCCGGGCTGGGCGATGGCGAACAGCGCGGCCTGGTTGGCGGAGGCGCCGGAGTGCGGCTGCACATTGGCGTACTCGGCGCCGAACAGCTCCTTGACCCGGTCGATGGCGAGCTGCTCGGTGACATCGACGTACTCGCAGCCGCCGTAGTAGCGGCGGCCCGGGTAGCCCTCGGCGTACTTGTTGGTCAGGACCGAGCCCTGGGCCTCCATGACCGCGACCGGGGCGAAGTTCTCCGAGGCGATCATCTCCAGCGTGGACTGCTGGCGGCGCAGCTCGGCGTCGACGGCGGCGGCGACCTCGGGGTCGAGCTGATGCAGGGGGGTGTTCAGTGCGGACATCGGGTGTACGACTCCTCAGCCGGCGGAAAAGGCGGTGTACTCGTCGGCGGAGAGCAGTTCGGCGGGCTCGTCCGTGACCTTGACCTTGAACAGCCAGCCGCCCTCGAAGGGGGCCGAGTTCACCAGCGCCGGATCGTCCACCACGTCCTGGTTGAACTCGACGACCTCACCGGTCACCGGCGAGTACAGGTCGGAGACCGACTTGGTGGACTCCAGCTCGCCACAGGTGTCCCCGGCGGTGACCGCGGTACCGGCCTCGGGGAGCTGGGCGTAGACGACATCGCCGAGCGCGTTGGCCGCGAACTCGGTGATGCCGACCGTGGCCACGCCGTTCTCGTCGGCGGCCGACAGCCACTCGTGTTCCTTGCTGTAACGCAGTTCCTTGGGGTTGCTCATGTCCTGAATTCTCCTGTACGCGAGGGAGCGCTGATGAAGGGGGGACGGCTGACACCGCCGGTGACCAGTGGGAACACGCCGGTCACGCCGGTCACGGAGATCACTGGGGACCACCGCGACCGGCGTGGCGCCGCTACTTCCGGCACTTGTGGAACGGCAGCGCCACGACCTCGTACGGCTCGTGGCTGCCGCGGATGTCCACGCCGACCCCCGCCGTGCCGGGCGCGGCGTGCGCGGCGTCGACGTAGGCCATGGCGATCGGCCTGCCCAGGGTGGGGGAGGGGGCGCCGGAGGTGACCTCGCCGACCGTCTCGCCGTCCGCGACCACCGCGTAGCCGGCGCGCGGCACCCGGCGGCCCTCGGCGATCAGCCCGACCAGGACGCGCGGCGGGTCGGCCGCGGCCTTCTCCGCCGCCGCGGCGAGCGCCTCGCGCCCGACGAAATCGCCGTCCTTGTCGAACTTCACGACCCGGCCGAGCCCGGCGTCGAAGGGGGTGAGCGCGGCGCTCAGCTCATGCCCGTACAGCGGCATGCCCGCCTCCAGGCGCAGGGTGTCCCGGCAGGACAGCCCGCACGGCACCAGGCCCGCCGGGGCGCCGGCCTCGGTCAGCGCCTGCCATACGGCGACCGCGTGCCCGGGCTTCACGAACAGCTCGAACCCGTCCTCGCCGGTGTAGCCGGTACGGGCGATCAGCGCCGGGACCCCGGCGACCGTGCCGGGCAGCCCGGCGTAGTACTTCAGGCCGTCGAGATCGGCGTCGGTGAGCGACTTGAGGATGCCGGGGGACTCGGGGCCCTGGACGGCGAGCAGCGCGTAGGCGTCCCGGTCGTCACGGACCTCGGCGTCGAAACCGGCGGCCCGCTCGGTGAGGGCGTCCAGGACGACCTGGGCGTTGGAGGCGTTGGCGACGACCAGATACTCGGCCTCCGCCAGCCGGTAGACGATCAGGTCGTCCAGGATGCCGCCGTCGGCGCGGCAGATCATGGTGTAGCGGGCCCGGCCGGCCCCGACGGCGGCGAGGTTGCCGACCAGCGCGAAGTTCAGCAGCGCGGCGGCCTGCGGGCCGGTGACGGTGATCTCGCCCATGTGGGAGAGGTCGAACAGCCCGGCCCGGGTGCGCACGGCGAGATGCTCGTCACGTTCGGAGCCGTAGCGCAGGGGCATGTCCCAGCCCGCGAAGTCGGTCATCGTCGCGCCGAGCGAGCGATGGAGGGCGTCGAGTGCGGTATGCCGGAGCGCGGCACTGCTCATCGGTCGGTCTCCCAAGGCAAGGGGGAATACAGGGTGGGGTGAGGAAGGTTCTTCTGGTTCTTCCTCATTCCTCCCCATCTGTCATCGGAACCTGAGAGGTTCGCCATGACCGTCGACGAGCGCGTCGGCGATCACGGTTTGCACCTTGGGTGGAGCCACCACGGCGGCTCGCTTTTCAGATGTGCCTCGCCCGCGCGGTACGGGGCCTGAGAGATTCAAGGGAGGGACTTGCTCCTTCGGCGCCCCGGTGACACCGGGGACTCTCCCGCGCGGATTCAAGCGGCCGGTATGCAGTTGGCGCCGTCATCATTGCACGCATCCGGGTGCGACGGCAGGGGGAGGTTTGACGGGCCATGCCCAGTGGGCACGCAGAGTGGGCACGGAGATCGGCGGCGCACGGCGACGGCTCTCTGTGGCAGGGCTGTTGCACGATGCGCACGGAAAGACGAAACACCGCGAATTACCTTCTCTTTACACTCGACGGGGAGGGAATCTCGTGAACCGCCCCAGGGGAGGACGATCACGGTGAACAGGACCACGGCGTACGCGACCACCACGGGCGCCGCGCTGCCCGAGCAGCCGACGGCCCCGGCCCGGGAGGCGTGCGGGCCGCTGCCGTCCCCCGTCCTGCGCGACCTGCGCGACCGGGCCGGCCACAGCCCTCACGCTTTGCTCTTCGGCCCCCGCGACCTGGTCGTGGTCACCGGCCTGCCCGGCAGCGGCAAGTCCACCCTGATGCGGCGCACGGTGAAAACGCTCCGCATCGACTCCCAGGACACCCGCGACCGCTGGGACCAGCGCACCCCGCGCTTCCTGCCCTACACCGCCTACCGCCCCCTCGTCCGCCTCGCCCACTACGCCGGACTGCGCCGCGCCCTGCGCAGCGGCGAGGGCGTCGTCGTGCACGACTGCGGGACCCAGGCGTGGGTGCGCGCCTGGCTGGCCCGCGAGGCCCGCCGCCGCGGCGGCAGCCTGCACATCCTGCTGCTCGACGTCACCCCGGAGCAGGCCCTCCAGGGCCAGCGCGAACGCGGCCGCGGCGTCTCCCGCTACGCCTTCCGCCGCCACCGCGGCGTCGCCTCCCGCCTCCTGCGCCGCATCCAGAAGGGCCACCTCCCCCACGCCTG
The DNA here is from genome assembly GCF_042790455.1 of Streptomyces sp. NPDC056734. Taxonomy (NCBI): domain Bacteria; kingdom Bacillati; phylum Actinomycetota; class Actinomycetes; order Kitasatosporales; family Streptomycetaceae; genus Streptomyces; species Streptomyces sp. NPDC056734. Next base: position 295,417 of record NZ_JBHTZD010000009.1, on the reverse strand, counting down.
CGGCTCAGCGGTCCTCCTGGACCGCGACGCGGCGAACACCCTGCGCCGGATCGGGTTCACGGGGTAGGGCGTCCGGGGTGGCGGGGCCCGGCCCTGCCCCCGTCCCAGGACCCGGCAGCTCCGGCGGCGTCAAGTGCCGCCCACCGGGGCCGGGGACGAGCACATCCGGCGGCAGCTGCCGCGCGTTCCCCTCCGGGCCGGAAGGCGCCGCGGCAGGCGCTGCCGCCGCGGCCTCGGGTCCACGGCGGCCTCGGGTCCACGGCGGCCCCGGGTCCACGGCGGCCCCGGGTCACGGCGGCCCCGGGTCACGACGGCCTCGGGTCCACGGCGATCCCGGGTCCATGGCGGCCCAGGGCCACGGCGGCCCGGGTCCACGGCGGTCCGGTACGGGGGGTTCCGCTCCGGGGGGTTCCGCTCCGGGCCCTGGCCCTGCGGCTCCGGCGGCCCGCACCGTCCGACTCGGCCAGGACGACAGACGCCCGACGTCAAGTACCGCCTGCCACGGGCCTGGGCCCCGGACCTCACCCTGGGCCGTGTCCCGGCCCATACCTCGCCCTCGGTCGTGTCCCGGTCCCGGACTTCGCTCTCTGCCGCGCCCCGGCCCCGGACCTTGCCTCCGCCGTGCCCTGGCCCGGACCTCGCTCTGGGGCGTGTACCGGTCCCGGGCGGGCGCCTCTGAGTGTGCCCCGGCTCCGACCTCGCCTTCCGCCGTGCCTCGGCCAGCCCCCCGCCCCCGGTCGTGCCCCGGCCCCGCGCCCGCCCCCCGTTCGCGCCCGTCCAGGCCCCCGCCCCCCGTCGCGCCCCGGCGAGGATCCCCCCGGTCCGGCCCCGCCCCGGCCCCGCAACCGTTAGCCTTTCCACGCACAGATCGCAGTGGTATGTGGTACTCGGCAGGCGGTAGGCAGATGGACTTCCCGGCGGATCTTCCCGCGGACTTTCCGGCACAGGCGCACCCCCATCCGCATGGTGGCTGGCCCGGCAATGAGCTGGAGGAGGTGCTCTCCGCCGCTCTCGGGGTGCCGTCGGCCGGAGGGCGGATCGTCGAGGTGCTCGGCCGCAGCTTCCTGTGGGTGCCGCTGCCCAACGGCGGCGGTCCGCGCAGCGGGCCCCTCGACCTGCCCACCACGGAGATCGACGGCCAGGCGTACGTCCCGGTGTTCAGCTCCGAGGAACAGTTCCGCCAGGTCGTCGGGCACCACATGGCGTACACCATCGCGCCCGCCGTGGAGTTCGCGCGCGGGCTGCCGCCGCAGGCCGGGATCGTGATCAACCCCGGGGGAGTGGTGGGCATCCCGCTGCCGCCGCCCGCCGTCGCGGAGCTGTGCCGGGCGGGGCGCAGTGCGCTGGACGGCCCGGCGAACGGCGGCCGGGTGCGGCTGTTCGAACCCGACTGGCAGGACGACCCGGTGGACTTCCTGGCCGCCGCGTCCGCCGAATTCGCCGCCCTCGGTGTCGTCCTGACGGCCCGCCGCTGCCTCGCCGCCATCGAGACCGCCGACCCGGTGCTGTTCATCGGCGTCGAACTCACCCAGCGCGACGGCGACCTCAGGGCGCTGCCGCTGGCCGCCCTGGAGCGCGCGGTGACCGGCGCGGCGCCCAAGTGGCCGGTCAATCTGGTCCTGTTGGACGTGACCCAGGACCCGGTGGGCGAGTGGATGCGCGAAACCGTCCGCCCGTTCTACACACAGGGCCACTGAACCGGGGCCGCCGGAACCCGCGCCCGCGCAGCCGCATCGACCCCCGATCCGGCAGGCCCACGTAAGCTAGTGTCGCGGTCGAAAAAAGGGCGTTGCAAGCAGGCCACGAAGGGGCGGGGAAGACAGTGAGCGCGAGCGGCACCGCCGCAACCGGCCAGGTCGAGCACGCCCTGCGGCAGGTGACGCCGGGCCGCTACGACAGTTACGAGGCGCTGCTGCACGCCCTGGCGACCCCGGCCGCGGGCCAGATCTGGATGCTGCTCTGGCACGGCCAGGCCGGCTCCCCCGACGCCCAGTACGGGAACATGGAGGTGGAGGGCCACGCGTACGCCCCCTGTGTGACCTCCGCCCAGGAGCTGTCGGCGAGCGGCTGGAACCGTTCGTACGAAGTGGTCGGCGCCCTCGATGTGGCCCGCACCCTCTACCCCGACCACTACGGCCTGTGGCTCAACCCGCACGCACCCGGCGGGGGCGTCGGCATCCCGTGGCTGGATCTGCGCCGGATCGCCACCGGCCTGGACCGCCAGCCCGCCGGACCGCTGCGGCTGGCCGAGCCGGCCGTCGAGGTCCCCCAGTTCTACGCGCTGCTGGCGCAGAACGCCCACCGCACCCCCGCGCTGCGCTCACTGCGCCGCGCCTGGGTGCAGCCGGCGCTCGGAGCGCCGTATCTCGCCATCGGTCTTGAGGTGTACGAGACCTCGCCGACCGCCGTCGACGCGGTGCGCGCGATGATGCAGCAGTCGATCGGCGCCTGCCCGGACGGGCTGCCGGTGTCGACGGTGGCCATGTCGGACGAGTACTGCCCGGTCGCGATGTGGATGCGGGCCAACGCCCGCCCGTTCTACGACCGTGAGGCCCACGCGCCGGCCCAGGCGCCCGGGGTGGGCTACGGGTACCCCGCGCCGGGGGCGTACTGACGCTCGCGGTGGCCTGAACCCCGTCACTCCACACCACCTCAATCCCGGCGAATGTCCTGATTCACCCCCGTCACGCACCCTTGGGGCGCCCCGACGCCCGGTCACGCTACGCGGGTTGACAACCGCCGGGGGCCGAGGGTGAGAATCCGCATGCCGTGGCCGGGTGATCGGATAACGGATTGCCAGGCGCAGTATCACGGTTGCGCATACTTTCCCCGGCAGACCTGGCGGGTGATCGCGAAGACGTTGAAGACTCCCGACCCAGGTACCGGGCTACAGCGCGCGGACAGGTTCGGCGCGGGCAATGTCGACAAGTCGTGTGAACCGCCGGAGCGCGGGCCCCATCCGGGTCCGTACCGGCCGCAAGTGAACCAAATCCGCACACAGCGGCAGGCGTAGGCCGGTCACCACCGGCGAGAGGGGTCAGGTCACTGTGACCGCACCGATCGACATCACGGGTACGGCGGCCGAGGCGCAGCCGGAAGCCGTGCTCTCGGGAGTGGACAAGGCACAGATCGAAGGCCGCTCCCTGGGGCAGATCGCCTGGACGCGTTTCAAGAAGGACAGAGTCGCCGTCGCGGGCGGTGCCATCGTTGTCCTGCTGGTGCTGATCGCGGCGCTGTCCCGCCCCATCCAGGCGCTCTTCGGCCTGGACCCGAACGCCCTGAACCAGGACCTCATCGACCCCAACACCTCCCTGCCGCTGGGCAGTTTCGGCGGGATGAGCCTCGATCACCCGCTCGGTGTCGAGCCCAAGTTCGGGCGGGACATCGCCACCCGGATCCTGGAGGGCTCCTGGGTCTCCCTGGTCGTCGCCTTCGGCGCCACCATCCTGTCCAACACCCTCGGCACGGTCCTCGGCGTGGTCGCCGGCTACTACGGCGGCCGGGTCGACACGATCATCAGCCGGCTGATGGACACCTTCCTCGCCTTCCCGCTGCTGCTGTTCGCCATCGCCATCTCGGCGAACCTCCAGGGCGGCGCGTTCGGCCTGGAAGGGCTGCCGCTGCACATCGGCGTACTGATCTTTGTGATCGGCTTCTTCAACTGGCCCTATCTGGGGCGTATCGTCCGCGGCCAGACCCTCGCCCTGCGCGAGCGCGAGTTCGTCGACGCGTCCCGGGGCATGGGCGCCCGGGGGCCGTACATCCTCTTCCGGGAACTGCTCCCGAACCTGGTCGGCCCGATCATCGTCTACTCGACGCTGCTCATCCCGACCAACATCCTCTTCGAGGCCAGCCTGAGCTTCCTCGGTGTCGGTATCCAGCCCCCGCAGGCGTCGTGGGGCGGCATGCTCAACCAGGCGGTCAGCTACTACCAGGTCGATCCCCAGTACATGATCGTGCCCGGTCTCGCCATCTTCATCACCGTCCTGGCGTTCAACCTGCTCGGCGACGGTCTCCGTGACGCTCTCGACCCACGCAGCCGCTGATCCGCGGCCTCACCGGGAGCGCAGCCAAGTTTTTCCGACAATGGAGGGGAAGCAGACCATCATGAGAAGGTCAGCACTGGCCGCGGTCGCGGCCATAGGCTCCGTGAGCCTGGTGCTCGCGGGATGCAGCAAGGCCGACGACGGCGGTGGCGACGACGGCAGCAACACGCCGGCCGCCGGCGCCGACGCCGCGACCAAGGACGTCGTCAACGCCTCCACGCAGCAGGGCGGAACGGTCACCTACGAGTACGCGGACGTGCCGGACTCGTTCGACCCCGGCAACACGTACTACGCGTACATGTACAACTTCAGCCGGCTCTACGCCCGCCCGCTGATGACCTTCCAGCCGGGCGCCGGCGAGAAGGGCAACGAGCTGGTCCCGGACCTGGCCGAGAGCCCCGGTGTGCCCAGCGACGGCGGCAAGACCTGGACGTACAAGCTGCGCTCGGGCCTGGAGTACGAGGACGGCACGGCGATCACGTCCGAGGACGTCAAGTACGCCGTCGAGCGCTCCAACTTCGCCCGTGACGTGCTCTCCCTCGGCCCCAACTACTTCCAGCAGTTCCTGGAGGGCGGCGAGGACTACAAGGGCCCCTACAAGGACACCAGCGCCGAGGGGCTCGCGTCGATCGAGACGCCGGACGACACCACCATCGTCTTCCATCTCAACCGCGCCTTCCAGGAGTTCGACTACCTGGTGGCCACCCCGCAGACGGCTCCGGTGCCGCAGGCCAAGGACACCGGCATCGACTACGTCAAGGACATCGTGTCCTCCGGCTCGTACAAGTTCGAGACCTATGAGGAGGGCAAGCAGGTCACCCTGGTCCGTAACGAGAACTGGGACGCGGCGACCGACCCGCTGCGCAAGCAGTACCCGGACAAGATCGTCGTGAATCTGAAGGTCAACCCGGAGACCATCGACCAGGACGTCATGGCCGGCGAGGCCATCGACCTCGGCGGGACCGGCGTCCAGGCCGCCACCCAGGCGAAGATCGTCAATGACGAGGACCTCAAGGCCAGCACCGACAACACCTACGGTGGCCGGCTGGTCTACATGGCGATCAACACCGAGCTGGCCCCGTTCGACAACGTCGCCTGCCGCAAGGCCGTCGAGTACGCCATCGACAAGGTCTCGGTGCAGACCGCCAACGGCGGCCCGATCCGCGGTGACATCGCCACCACCGTCCTGCCGCCCGACATCCCCGGCTACGCCGAGTCGGACATCTACGCCACCACGGACAGCAAGGGCGATGTCGACAAGGCCAAGGAGCAGCTGACGGCCTGCGGCGAGGAGACCATCACCACCAACATCACCGCGCGCAGCGACCGTCCGCAGGAGATCGACGCGGCGACCGCGATCATCGACTCGCTGAAGAAGGTCGGCATCGACGCCACCCTCAAGCAGTACCCGTCGGGCAAGTACTTCACCGACTACGCGGGTGTGCCGGAGTTCGACAAGGAGCAGAACGTCGGCCTGATGATGATGCAGTGGGGTGCCGACTGGCCGTCCGGCTACGGCTTCCTCCAGCAGATCCTGCACGGTGACGCGATCGGCGCGTCCGGCAACACCAACCTCTCGCAGCTCGACAACGCGGACGTGAACGCGCTGCTGGAGGAGTCGATCGCGACCGAGGACCCGACCGCGCGCACCGACATGTACGCGCAGATCGACCAGAAGACGATGGAAGAGGCGGCACTCGTCCCGCTGACCTACTTCAAGGTTCTGCTGTTCCGCCCGGCGAACTTCACCAACCTGGTGTCCTCGGCGGCCTTCAGCGGTCAGTACGACTACCTCAACATCGGCACGACCAAGAAGTAGCCCCGGAAGGCAGGTGAAGGCATTGGTGCCCGCGGGCCTCGCGGCCCGCGGGCACCGGCGCCGGTCCCCGTGATCTCGTACATCCTCCGCCGGACGATCGCCGCGGTGATCCTGCTGCTGGTCGTCACCGCGGTCACCTTCGGCATCTTCTTTCTGCTGCCGCGGATGGCCGGCCAGACCGTCGACCAGCTGGCCCAGCAGTACATCGGGAAGAACCCGACGCCCGAGGACATCGCCGCGGTCAAGCGCAATCTCGGACTGGACCAGCCCGTCTACGTCCAGTTCTGGCACTTCATCAAGGGGATTGTGGTGGGCGCCACCTACGACCTCGGCCCCACCACGGCGCGCTGTGAGGCGCCGTGCTTCGGCTACTCCTTCAAGACGCATGTCGAGGTCTGGCCGCAGCTCACCTCCCGCCTGCCCGTGACGATCTCACTGGCGGCCGGTGCCGCGGTGCTGTGGCTGCTGTCCGGGGTGACGGCGGGTGTGGTCTCCGCCCTCAAGCCGGGCTCGTTCCTCGACCGCACCTTCATGGGTATCGCCCTGGCCGGGGTGTCGCTGCCCATGTTCTTCACCGGCAACCTGGCCCTGCTGCTGTTCACCTTCGAGTTCCCGATCTTCGGACGCACCTATGTGCCGTTCACCGAGAACCCCTCCCAATGGGCCAACACCCTCTTCCCCGCCTGGTGCTCCCTCGCCCTGCTCTACTCGGCCATCTACGCGCGGCTCACCCGCTCGGGGATGCTGGAGACCATGAACGAGGATTTCATCCGCACGGCACGAGCGAAGGGCCTGCGCGAACGCAAGGTCGTGCTGCGGCACGGGCTGCGCGCCGCGCTCACCCCGATCATCACCGTGTTCGGCATGGACGTCGGCCTGCTGCTCGGCGGCGCGCTGATCACCGAGACGGTGTTCTCGCTGCACGGCATCGGTGAGTACGCCGTCCAGTCGATCCAGGACAACGACCTGCCCCCGATCCTCGGCGTCACCCTGTTCGCCGCCTTCTTCGTCGTGATCGCAAATCTCCTGGTGGACCTGCTGTACGCCGCCGCCGACCCGCGGGTGAGGCTCTCGTGACCGAACTGTCCAAGACCGGCGCCACGACGGGTGCCGAGGCCGGTGCCAAGACCGGTGCCAAGACCAGTGGCGCGACCGGCGCCGCGACCGGGGAGACCGTCCCCGCCGACACCTCCGCGAGCACCTCCCGGGCCTTCCTGGAGGTCCGCGATCTCAAGGTGCACTTCCCCACTCACGACGGTGTGGTCAAGTCCGTCGACGGGCTCAGCTTCACCCTGGAGAAGGGCAGGACCCTCTCCATCGTGGGCGAGTCCGGCTCCGGCAAGTCCGTCACCTCGCTGGCGATCATGGGACTGCACCGGCTCGGCGCCCGCGGCAAGAACGTCCGGATGTCCGGCGAGATCTGGCTCGACGGCAAGGAACTCGTCGCCGCCGACCCCGACGAGGTCCGCCGGCTGCGCGGCCGCGAGATGGCGATGATCTTCCAGGATCCGCTCTCCGCGATGCACCCCTACTACACGGTCGGCAGCCAGATCGTGGAGGCGTACCGCGTCCACCACGCCGTCAGCAAGAAGATCGCCCGCAAGCGGGCCGTCGAGATGCTCGACCGGGTCGGCATCCCCGAGCCCGCCAAGCGCGTCGACGGCTACCCGCACGAGTTCTCCGGTGGCATGCGCCAGCGCGCGATGATCGCGATGGCGCTGGTCAACAACCCCGAACTGCTCATCGCCGACGAGCCCACCACCGCCCTCGACGTCACCGTCCAGGCGCAGATCCTCGACCTCATCCGCGACCTCCAGAAGGAGTTCGGCTCCGCGGTCGTCCTGATCACCCATGACCTGGGGGTGGTCGCCGAGATCGCCGATGACGTCCTGGTGATGTACGGCGGCCGGTGCGTGGAGCGCGGCGGCGTCCAGGAGATCTTCGAACGCCCCCAGCACCCGTACACCTGGGGTCTGCTGGGCTCGATGCCCCGCATCGACCGGGAGACCTCCGACCGGCTCGTCCCGGTCAAGGGCCAGCCGCCGAGCCTGATCAACGTCCCCTCGGGCTGCGCCTTCCACCCCCGCTGCCCGTACGCGGACGTGCCCAAGGGCGAGGTCACCCGTACCGTGCGCCCCGAATTGCAGCAGGTCGGCGGCGGACACTGGTCCGCCTGCCACCTCTCGACCGAGGACCGTACGCGGATCTGGACCGAAGAGATTGCGCCGAAGCTGTGAGTGACACGACGAACGAACCGACGGGCGTCACGGATGCGAACTCCGTCGTGGACGCGGCGGAGGTCACCGGGGACGCCCTGACCGAGCCGGGCGTGGGGTCCAGGATCCCGCGTCAGGCCGAGCCGTCCGGTGGGCGCGAGGTGATCCTCAGGGTCGAGGGCCTCCAGAAGCACTTCCCGATCCACAAGGGGCTGCTCCGGCGGCAGGTCGGGGCCGTCAAGGCGGTCGACGGCCTCGACTTCGAGGTGCGCCGGGGCGAGACCCTCGGCGTGGTCGGCGAGTCCGGCTGCGGCAAGTCGACCATGGGCCGGGTCATCACCCGGCTCCAGGACCCGACCGGCGGCCGGATCGAGTTCGAGGGCACGGACATCACCTCCCTGAACCCGGCCGGGATGCGCCCGCTGCGCCGCGACATCCAGATGATCTTCCAGGACCCGTACGGCTCCCTCAACCCGCGGCACACCATCGGCGGGATCGTCTCGGCGCCGTTCCGGCTCCAGGGCGTGGAGCCCGAGGGCGGGGTCAAGAAGGAGGTCCAGCGGCTCCTGGAACTGGTCGGCCTGAGCCCCGAGCACTACAACCGCTACCCGCACGAATTCTCCGGCGGCCAGCGCCAGCGCATCGGCATCGCCCGCGCGCTCGCCCTCAAGCCGAAGCTGGTCGTCGCGGACGAGCCGGTCTCCGCGCTGGACGTGTCCATCCAGGCGCAGGTAGTGAACCTGATGGCCGACCTCCAGGCGGAACTCGGCCTGACCTATGTGATCATCGCGCACGACCTCTCGGTCGTCCGGCATGTCTCGGACCGGATCGCGGTGATGTACCTCGGCAAGATCGTCGAGCTGGCCGACCGGGTCTCGCTCTACCAGGCGCCGATGCACCCGTACACCAAGGCCCTGATGTCGGCGGTGCCGGTCCCGGACCCGTCCCGACGCGGTGTCAGGAGCGAACGCATCCTGCTGCGCGGCGACGTCCCCTCGCCGATCTCGCCGCCGAGCGGCTGCCGTTTCCACACCCGGTGCTGGAAGGCGACGGAGATCTGCACGGCCAAGGAACCGCCGCTCATCGAGTTGCGCCCCGGTCAGCAGGTGGCCTGCCACCACCCGGAGAACTTCGCGGACCAGGCCCCGCAGGACACGGTCCTGCTGACCGCCGCGAAGAGGGCGGCGGAGCTGGTGGCGGACGAGGTACTGGCGGAGTCGGCGGGGACGAGTACGGCGGCTACGGGGGCGGCGGACGCGGGGGGTTCCGAGGATTCGGCGACGGCCACCCCGAAGTCCCCAGCATCCTCGGCGTCCGACGAGAAGTAGGCCACACCCGGCCCCTGCCTTGTTTCGCAAGGTGGGGGTCGAGTGGTGGGTAAGAATGGAAGGGTGCTCGAACCGTTCTACAGCCCTTCCGTCCAGCACACGCTCGACCTGATCGGCATCTTCGTCTTCGCGATCTCCGGCGCCCTGCTGGCGGTCCGCAAGAACTTCGACATCTTCGGCATCGTCGTCCTCGCCGAGGTCACCGCGCTCGGCGGCGGCCTGTTCCGGGACCTGGTGATCGGCGCGGTGCCGCCGACCGCCTTCACGGACGTGGGCTACTTCGTCACCCCGATGTTCGCCGCCCTGCTGGTGATCTTCCTCCACCCCCAGGTGGAGCGCATCCAGACCGGCGTGAACGTGTTCGACGCGGCGGGCCTCGGCCTGTTCTGCGTGACGGGCACGATCAAGGCGTACGAGTACGGACTCGGCCTGCACGCGGCGGCGGCCCTCGGCCTCGCGACCGCCGTCGGCGGCGGTGTCCTGCGGGACGTCCTGGCGAACGAGGTCCCCTCACTGCTGCGCTGGGACCGCGATCTGTACGCCGTCCCCGCGATCGTCGGCGCCCTGCTGGTGGTGGCCTGTATCCACTACGCCGTCCTGACCCCGCTGACCAGCGGACTCGCGGCGCTGACGGCGTTCGTGCTGCGGCTGCTGGCGATGCGCTACCACTGGCGGGCGCCACGGGCGTGGAACCGCCGGTCGACCGTGCGGGAGGGGGAGGGGGCGTGAGTGTGGGGTGTGGTCTTTGACGTAGAGCGGGCTGGGCCTGGCGAGGGCGTGGCGAGGGTCTGGCGAGCGCGTGGCGAGGGCCATGCGGCAATGGCCCGGCGGTCAAAGCTACCGCTTAGTATGCGACTGTTGTACGGTTACCGGCATGGCACAGGCATCCCGGGCGACCATCGGCGACAGCGAGTTCGACCGCGACACGGCGGTGACCAGGCGTTCCGAGGGCGTCTACGACCTCGACCTCTCCGCCGGCTGGACGATCAGCAACGCCGTCAACGGCGGCTATCTGCTGGCCGCCCTGGGCCGTGCCCTCGCGGACGCCCTGCCGCACCCCGACCCGTTCACCGTCTCCGCGCACTATCTGACGGCCTCGCAGCCGGGCCCCGCCGTGATCCGCACGGAGCTGATCCGCTCCGGCCGCACCCTCTCCACCGGCCAGGCGTCCCTCTTCCAGTACGACGACCAGGGCCGCGAGATCGAACGGATCCGGGCCCTGGCCTCCTACGGCGACCTCGACGGACTCCCGGACGACGTCCGTACGTCGGCGAAGCCGCCCGTGATCCCGCCGGTCGAGCAGTGCTTCGGCCCCCAGGACGCGCCCTCGCCGCTGCCGGGCAAGGCGGCGATCACCGACCGCCTGATGATCAAGCTGGACCCGTCGACGCTGGGGTGGGTGCTGGGGCAGCCGTCCGGCAAGGGGGAGATGCGCGCCTGGTTCGGTCTGGCCGACGGCCGGGCCCCTGACCCGCTGTCCCTGCTGCTGGCGGTGGACGCCCTCCCGCCGACCGCCTTCGAACTGGGCATCAAGGGCTGGGTCCCCACGGTCGAGCTGACCGTCCACGTCCGCTGCCGCCCCGCCCCCGGCCCGCTGCGGGTGTCCCTCACCACCCGCAATCTGGCCGGCGGCTTCCTGGAGGAGGACGCCGAGGTCTGGGACAGCGCGGACCGGCTGGTGGCACAGTCGCGGCAGCTGGCGCGGGTACGGACGGGCTGAATCACGGGGCTCACCCTCGGTGATCGGGCTCACCCTCGGTGATGCCGGCCGGCCGCGAGCGGATCGCCTCGCGCACCGGGCGTACCTCGCCGTGCTGTCAGCGCGCGGCGGAAACGTATGTGAGCCGGTTGTTCGGCGACGTGACAGGCGATCAGATCGACCGTCCCGAGGATGCGTTCCTCGCCGTCGCGGGCCTGTGCCACCGCCACCCGGCTGCTGGGCCTGCCGGACGCCGAGGGGGTGACTCATGCCGTGCGGTCGACAACTGTTCTCCGGAATCGCCCGGGGGTGTGGCGGGCGGGACCCGTCGGCCCCCTCGTCGTGGGCCCGCCCCCGCGCCGTAGAATCGGCACACCATGGCTTATCTCGACCACGCCGCGACCACTCCGATGCTCCCGGAGGCGGCAGAGGCACTCACCGCCCAGCTGGGCATCACGGGCAATGCCTCTTCCCTCCACGCGTCCGGCCGCGCGGCCCGGCGTACGGTCGAGGAATCCCGGGAGGCCCTCGCGGAGGCGCTCGGCGCCCGCCCCAGCGAGGTCGTCCTCACCTCGGGCGGCACCGAGGCCGACAATCTCGCCGTGAAGGGCCTGTACTGGGCCCGCCGCGACGCCGACCCGGCCCGCACCCGGGTCCTCGCCAGCCCCGTCGAGCATCACGCCGTCCTCGACGCCGTGCACTGGCTCGGCGAACACGAGGGAGCGACCGTCGAATACCTCCCGGTCGACGCCTACGGGCGGGTGCACCCGGGCGCGCTGCGTGAGGCCATCGCCCGCAACCCGGACGATGTCGCCCTCGCCACGGTCATGTGGGCCAACAACGAGATCGGCACGGTGCTGCCGGTCCGGGAACTCGCCGACGTGGCCGCCGAGTTCGGCATCCCGCTGCACTCCGACGCCGTGCAGGCGTTCGGGCAGGTCCCCGTCGACTTCGCCGGGTCCGGACTCGCCGCGATGACCGTCTCCGGGCACAAGATCGGCGGGCCGTACGGCATCGGCGCGCTGCTGCTCGGCCGGGAGTACACCCCCGTACCCGTGCTGCACGGCGGTGGCCAGGAGCGGCATGTGCGCTCCGGCACGCTCGATGTGCCCGCGGTCGCCTCCTTCGCCGTCGCCGGGCGGCTGGCCACCGGGCATCGGGAGTGGTTCGCCCGCGAGATCGGCGCGCTGCGGGACCAGTTGGTCGACGCGGTGCGCACCGCTGTGCCCGACGCGATCCTCGGGGGGGATCCGGCGCCGGGGGGGCGGCTGCCGGCCAACGCGCATTTCACCTTTCCGGGGTGTGAGGGGGACTCGTTGCTCCTGCTGCTGGACGCTCAGGGGATCCAGTGCTCCACCGGGTCCGCCTGTACGGCGGGGGTGGCGCAGCCCAGCCATGTGCTGCTGGCCACGGGGGTGGATGCGGAGCTGGCTCGGGGGACGCTGCGGTTCTCTCTCGGGCATACGTCCACGGGGGCGGATGTGGAGGCTGTGGCGAAGGCGATCGGGCCGGCGGTGGAGCGGGCTCGGGCGGCGGGGCTGAGTTGAGGTAGTGGGGGCAGGTGGGGGGTGGGTGGTGCCGGTGGTGGGGTCTCTGCCGCGCCGTTGTGGCTGGTCGCGCAGTTCCCCGCGCCCCTAAGGGGGTGGCGCGCAAAGCGTTTCCCGGTGCGGCCCGCCGACGATCGGTGCTCAGGGCGTCTGCGCAGGTGTCGGTGTCAGTGTCGCTGTGACGGCGTTTCTCACCAGGGTCAGGTAGTGGTCCCAGTCCCAGTGGGGGCCCGGGTCCGTGTGGTCCGTGCCCGGGACCTCCACGTGGCCGATGATGTGCTCGCGGTCGACGGGTATGTCGTAGCGGCGGCATATACCGGCGGTCAGGAGCGCGGACGCCTCGTACATCGCGTCCGTGAGGTCCTCCGGGCGGTCCACGAAGCCCTCGTGCTCGATGCCGACACTGCGTTCGTTGTAGTCCCGGTTGCCCGCGTGGTAGGCCACGTCCAGCTCGCGGATCATCTGGGTGATCTCGCCCTCCTGGCTCACGATGTAGTGCGCCGCCGCGCCGTGCCCCGGGTCCTGGAAGACCTGCACCGCGCTCGCGTAGCTGCCCTGGGTGACATGGACGATCACCATGTCCACCGCGTAGTCACCGGGGCGGTCCGCGCGCCGCCAGTTCGCCGGGGACGCCGCCACCCAGCGTGCCCCCTGGAAGTCCACCGCCCCCTCCACCCGAGGCTTGTCCACCCCAGGCACCTGCCACCACAGGCGCGACAACTGGTCGTGCGCCACCCACGCCCCCGCGCCGACCGCCACCGCCGCACCGCCGATGATCAGTGACCGCCGGCCGATCCCCCCGCCGGAGCCGGGAGCCCTTGTCTCCTCCGCGCGCTCCTCCATGTGCTCCCTCATGTGATCGAGAACGGATACTCGCGGGCCCTGGTTCCCGCGCCCCCTTACCCTTGAGGGGTTATGACTGACACCTCGCTGCGCTCCCGTCCCCTTCGCGTCCTCGCCGCCATGTCCGGCGGTGTCGATTCCGCCGTCGCCGCCGCCCGTGCCGCCGAAGCGGGGCACGACGTGACCGGCGTCCATCTCGCGCTCTCCGCGAACCCGCAGTCCTTCCGCACGGGCGCGCGGGGCTGCTGCACCATCGAGGACTCCCGGGACGCCCGCCGCGCGGCGGACGTCATCGGCATCCCGTTCTACGTGTGGGACCTCGCCGACCGCTTCCGTGAGGACGTGGTCGAGGACTTCATCGCCGAGTACGAGGCGGGCCGTACGCCCAATCCGTGCCTGCGCTGCAATGAGAAGATCAAGTTCGCGGCGCTGCTCGACAAGGCCCTCGCCCTCGGCTTCGACGCGGTGTGCACCGGCCACTACGCCCAGGTGATCGTCAACGCCGACGGCAGCCGCGAACTGCACCGCGCCTCGGACCTGGCCAAGGACCAGTCGTACGTCCTCGGGGTGCTGGACGACCGGCAGCTCGCGCACGCGCTGTTCCCGCTCGGCGACACCGTCACCACCAAGGACGAGATCCGCGCGGAGGCCGAGCGGCGCGGCCTCGCCGTCGCCAAGAAGCCCGACTCGCACGACATCTGCTTCATCGCCGACGGCGACACCCAGGGCTTCCTCGCCGGCCGCCTCGGCAAGGCCGAGGGTGACATCGTGGACGAGTCCGGCAACCGCCTCGGCACCCACGAGGGCGCCTACGGCTTCACCATCGGCCAGCGCAAGGGCCTGCGCCTGGGCACCCCGGCCCCCGACGGCAAGCCGCGCTACGTCCTGGACATCTCCCCGGTCGACAACACCGTCACGGTCGGCCCGGCCGCCGCCCTCGACGTCACCGGCCTCACCGCCGTCCGCCCCCGCTGGTGCGGCGCGCCCCCCGCCGGCCCCGGCACCTACACGGCCCAGCTCCGCGCCCACGGCGGCGAGACCGAGGTCCGCGCGGAGGTCGTGGACGGCGAGGAGCTGCGGGTCCGCTTCGCCGAGCCCGTGCGCGGGGTGGCCCCCGGCCAGGCGATCGTGCTGTACGACGGCACGCGCGTGGTGGGCTCGGCGACGATCGCGGCCACCACGCGCGCGACGGCGGCGGTCTGATCTACGGGTCTGGGCTACGGGGTCTGGTCTGCGGGGGTCTGGTCTACGGGGTCTGATCCAGCTCGACCCGGTAGAAGCACAGGTGGTCCTTGATCCGCGCCACGTCGGTCTTGGGCTCGGGGTACGACCACACCAGATCGGGAGCGTCCGGCAGCGACCAGTAGGACGCCGTGCCCTTGAAGGGGCAGTAGCTGTGGGTGTCGGAGGATGTGAGCAGGTCGAGGCGTACGTCCTCGGCCGGGATGTAGTAGCGCGGGGGACAGCCGGTCTCGTTCAGTACGAGGGCCCGGTCGGTCTCGGCGAGCACCTGGTCGCCGTGCACCGCCCGTACCCGCTGGTCGCTGGGCTCGATGGTGATCGTGTGTCCGTCGGTCATACCGGGGAAAGCGCGTGACGGGCCCCGGTTCTTCCCCCGTACGGTGTGCGCATGAACATCTGTGTCTTCCTCTCCGCCGCCGACCTCGCCGACCGCTACACCCGCCCCGCGCGCCAGTTCGCGGAACTGATGGGCAAGGGCGGGCACACGCTGGTGTGGGGCGGTTCGGACACCGGCCTGATGAAGGTCGTCGCCGACGGGGTTCAGGAGACCGGCGGGCGCCTGGTGGGGGTCTCGGTGGAGTTCCTGGCGGCCAGGGCGCGGGCCGGCGCGGACGAGATGGTGATCGCGCGGGACCTCGCCGAGCGCAAGAAGCTGCTCCTGGACAAGGCGGACGCGGTGGTGGTCATGGTCGGCGGCACCGGCACCCTCGACGAGGCCACCGAGATCCTGGAGCTGAAGAAGCACCGGCACACCGACAAGCCGGTCGTCCTGCTCAACACCGCCGGTTTCTACGACGGGCTGAAGGAGCAGTTCCGGCGCATGGAGGACGAAGGATTCCTGCCGGTTCCCCTGACGGAGCTGGTGTTCTTCGCCCAGGAGCCGGTGGGGGCGCTGGCGTACCTGGAGGAGAGCCAGGGGGTCGTCTGACACCCCCTCGCCGTGATGCGAGCATGGCGGCATGGCTACACATGTGATCACCGGGGCCGGTTCCGGTATCGGCGCGGCCGTCGCCCGGCGGCTGCACGCGCGCGGGGACGCTGTCGTGCTGCACGCGCGCGACGCGGCTCGCGCCAAGCAGCTCGCGGCGGCGTTCCCGGGCGCCCGGACCCTGGTCGGTGACCTCGCCGAGCCCTCTCGGCTCAGTTGGGCGTTCTCCCACCAGTCGCTGCCCGACCGGGTGGACTCCCTTCTGCACATCGCCGGAGTGATCGACCTCGGAGCGGTCGGTGACCTCACGCCGAAGACCTGGCGCCACCAGCTCGACGTCAACCTCGTCGCGCCCGCCGAGCTGACCCGCCTCTTCCTGCCCCAGCTGCGGGCCGCCCGCGGCCATGTCCTCTTCGTCAACTCCGGCGCGGGGCTGCGGGCCGCCGCCGACTGGTCCGCGTACGCCGCCTCCAAGCACGGCCTGAAGGCCCTCGCCGACTCCCTGCGCCACGAGGAGCACGGGAACGGGGTGCGGGTCACCTCGGTGTACCCCGGCCGCACGGCGACGCCCATGCAGGCCCGCACCCATCAGCAGGAGGGCAGGGAGTACGACCCCACCGCCTGGATCGACCCCGAGTCGGTCGCGACGACGATAGTGACGGCACTGGACCTGCCGAGGGACGCGGAGATGAACGACGTGACGATCCGGCCGGGGCGGTGAGGGGGGTGTTTCGGGGGTGTGACTTCTTGTCCGGCCGAGACGGGGGGTGGTGGGCTGGTCGCGCGGTTCGCCGCGCCCTTGGGGGGACTTCTTGTCCGACCGAGACGGGTGGGTGGGCATAGGTCCGGGGGTCTGGGGGCGGAGCCCCCAGGGGGGTGCCCGGGACGCGGGGGAGTCGGATCGGGCCGGTGAGAGCGGGGGGCGGTCGCTGCCCGGAGGGTTACGTACGCTTCGGGGGTGAGCGACAACACTCCCCGCTACGGCGGAGCAACCGGCGTCGGTTCGATGCCCGGCGGTGACGCCCGAGAGGCCGCCAAGACCGTCACCGGTACCTTCGAGGACTTCCCGTACCTTCCCGAGCTGCCCGCCCGAGGCCCCGGCGCGGACATGATCGGCCGCACCGCAGGACTCCTGGTCGAGCTGTACGCGCGCGTGGAGCCCAGCGGCTGGCGCCTCGGTGACCGGCCCGGACGGGACACCAGGCGGGCCCGCTCCTGGCTCGGCGAGGACCTGGACGCGCTGGAGGAGTGCACGCAGGACCACCGGGGCCCGCTCAAGGTCCAGGCGGTCGGCCCCTGGACCCTCGCCGCCGCACTGGAGCTGCGCAACGGCGAGGCGGTCCTCTCCGACCCCGGCGCCTGCCGCGACCTCGCCGCCTCCCTCACCGAGGGCCTGCGGCTGCATCTGGCGGAGATCCAGCGCCGTATCCCCGGCGCCCGGCTGGTGCTCCAGCTCGACGAGCCGTCGCTCACCCCGGTGCTGCGCGGGCACGTGCGGTCCGCCAGCGGCTACCGGACCCACCGGTCGGTCGACCGGCAGGTCGTGGAGGCCACCTTGCGCGACGTGATCGGGGCGCACCCCGACGGCCATGATCGCCCGGCCGGCTCGGTCGTCGTCCACTCCTGCGCGCCGGACGTCCCCTTCGCGCTGCTGCGCCGGGCCGGGGTGACGGGCGTCTCCTTCGACTTCTCGCTGCTCACCGAGCGTGACGACGAGGTGATCGGTGAGGCCGTGGAGGCCGGGACCCGGCTGTTCACGGGTGTCGTGCCGGGCACGGACGGCCCATTGTCAGACCCTGCCGGTAGCGTCATGGGTGTCAGGACGCTGTGGCGCAGGCTGGGGCTGCATCCGGGGCTGCTCGCGGATGCCGTCACGGTCACGCCGACGTGCGGTCTCGCGGGCGCTTCCCCCGAGTACGCGCGCAAGGCCCTCGCCCACTGCGTCCAGGCGGCGAGATCCCTCGCGGACAACCCAGAGTAACGGGAGGACCAAACGGTGGCCGGCGACAAGCAAGCGGAGACGACGGCGGTGCCCGCCGAGGCACGCGATCAGCACGCCCAGCTCTCGGAGCAGGTCGAGGAGCACCGCTTCCGGTACTACGTGAACGACGCCCCCGTCGTCAGCGACGCGGAGTTCGACCGACTCCTGAAGACCCTGGAGGCGCTGGAGGAGCGGTACCCGGAGCTGCGTACGCCCGACTCCCCGACCCAGCAGGTCGCGGGGTCCTACGAGACGGAGTTCACGACCGTCGAGCACCGCGAGCGGATGCTGTCGCTCGACAACACCTTCAACGACGAGGAGCTGGCCGCCTGGGCGGACCGCATCGCGCGCGAGCTGGGCGAGCAGGAGTACCACTTCCTGTGCGAGCTGAAGGTCGACGGCCTCGCGGTCAATCTCACCTACGAGCACGGCAGGCTCACCCGCGCGGCGACCCGCGGCGACGGCCGCGAGGGCGAGGACATCACCCCCAACGTCCGTACGATCGCCGACATCCCGGACCGGCTGCACGGCGAGCGGGTTCCCGACCTCGTGGAGATCCGCGGTGAGGTCTACTTTCCGATGGACGGGTTCGCGGCGCTCAACGCCCGTCTGGTGGAGGCCGGTGACAAGCCGTTCGCCAACCCGCGCAACGCGGCGGCCGGTTCGCTGCGCCAGAAGGACCCGCGCGTCACCGCGACCCGCCCGCTGCACATGGTGGTGCACGGCATCGGCGCCCTCGCGGGCTTCGACGGCCTCAGCCGGCTCTCGGAGGCGTACGCCCTGCTCAAGACCTGGGGCCTGCCCACCTCCCCGCACAACAGGGCGGTCGACGACCTCGACGCCGTACGGGCGTTCATCTCCCACTACGGCGAGAACCGCCACTCGGTGGAGCATGAGATCGACGGTGTGGTCGTCAAGCTGGACGAGATCCGGCTCCAGGGGCGGCTCGGCTCCACGGCCCGCGCGCCGCGCTGGGCGATCGCGTACAAGTACGCGCCGGAGGAGGTCAACACCAAGCTGCTCAACATCCGGGTGGGTGTCGGCCGTACCGGCCGGGTCACGCCGTACGCGCAGGTGGAGCCGGTGACGGTGGCCGGTTCCGAGGTCGAGTTCGCCACCCTGCACAACCAGGAGGTGGTCAAGGCCAAGGGGGTGCTCATCGGGGACACGGTGGTGCTGCGCAAGGCCGGTGATGTGATCCCGGAGATCCTCGGCCCGGTGGCCGATCTGCGCGACGGCAGCGAGCGCGAGTTCGTGATGCCCGCCGAGTGCCCCGAGTGCGCTACGCCGCTGCGGCCGATGAAGGAGGGCGACATCGACCTGCGCTGTCCGAACGCGCGAGGGTGCCCGGCACAGTTGCGGGAGCGGCTGTTCTACCTCGCGGGCCGCAAGTCACTGGACATCGAGCACTTCGGCTATGTCGCGGCCGCCGCCCTCACCAAGCCGCTGGAGCCGGCGGATCCGCCGCTGGCCGACGAGGGCGATCTGTTCGACCTGACCGTGGAGCAGCTGCTGCCCATCAAGGCGTATGTCCTGGACCAGGACAGCGGGCTGCCCAAGCGGGACCCGAAGACCGGCGAGGAGAAGATCGCCACGGTCTTCGCCAACCAGCAGGGCGAGGCGAAGAAGAACGCGCTCGCGATGCTGGAGAACATCGCCGCCGCCAAGGAGCGTCCCCTGGCCCGGCTCCTGACCGGGCTGTCGATCCGTCATGTCGGCCCGGTGGCCGCCGCGGCTCTCGCACGTGAGTTCGGCTCGATCGAGAGAATCGAGCTGGCGAGTGAGAAGGAGCTGGCGGACACCAATGGTGTGGGCGAGATCATCGCCGCCTCGCTCAAGGAGTGGTTCGCCGAGGACTGGCACCGGGAGATCCTGCGCAAGTGGAAGGCCGCGGGGGTCCGGATGGAGGAGGAGCGCTCCGCCGAGGACGAGGGCCCGCGTCCGCTGGAGGGGCTCACGGTGGTGGTGACCGGCACCCTGGAGCACCACACAAGGGACGGCGCCAAGGAGGAACTCCAGCGGCGTGGAGCAAAGGTGACCGGTTCGGTTTCGAAGAAGACGGCATTCGTCGTCGTAGGGGACAATCCGGGGTCGAAGTACGACAAGGCGATGCAGCTGAAGGTGCCGGTGCTGGACGAGGACGGGTTCGCCATCCTGCTCGAACAAGGGCCCGAGGCCGCGTCGGAAGCCGCGCTTCCGGTCGAGGAGGCGCCGAGCGACGGCTGAGGGACGGGCGGAGACGGGCGCGCCGAGGCCACGAAAGAGCGGTCGAAGGCCACCCGTTCGGCGCATATCAGATGCATAAGGGCGGCCGGGGCGCATTCGGGCAACCGTCGACGACCGCTGCCCGAGGAAGCCTTCCGCGGCCTACTGTTGAGATGTGCGCCTGCCGTGCCCAGCCGCGGTCGGGGCAGTCCCCGTGCTGTTCAGGAGCCGGGGAAAGAGCTTTTCGACGCGGTGCCGTGGGTGGATGTCGGGCATCGGGCCGCGTGGCGTGGGCACCGCCGGCCGTGAGAGGGACGGGAATGGAACCGACCGAGAGCGCCGCCCGGGAGTCATGGCTGCGCCGACTGGCCGGCGTCTGGCGAGGGGGCCTGACGGCGCTGTCCCGCACCGGCGCACCGGGACGGGAGGGGGCGCGAACTCCGGCTGGTGCGCCGCCGGTCACCGTGCCGCTGCCCGCCCTGCACAGCGCCACCCTGGCCGACGGCCACGGCGACGGTGAACGGCACCAGTCCTGGCCCGCGTTGCCCGCCGCGGTCGTCGGCGCGGCGGCCTTCGCCCTCGGCGCCGGTTTCTACCGGGCCTTCACCACCCACCAGGCGCTGTTCCCGTCCGGCGCGGTCGGCTGGTCGCTGGCCGTGCTGACCGGGATCGTCGTCGGCCATCTGGTGCTGCTCGGCCGCGCCCGCTGGAGCGGCGGCACCGGCTCCGGCGCCGCCCTCACCCTCGCCGTACTGCTGCTGTACGGCTGGCTGCCCGCCGGCCTGGTCAGCCTCACCGTGGTCGTGCTCGTCGGCATAGCCCGGCACCACCGCTGGCGCCAGGGCGTGCTCAACGGCGCGGTCGACATCCTCGGCATCGGCGCCGCCGCCCTGCTGCGGTCCTTCTTCGGCCCGGTGCCCTCGGTGGAGCGGCCCTGGCTGCCCGAGACCTGGACCCTCTACACCGCCACCGACGTGATCCTGGTCGCGCTCGCCTATCTCGCCGTCACCCGCGCCCTGCTGTGGTACCTGCACACCCCGCGGGCCGGCAAACTGCCCACCGTCGCCCGCACCACCCTGATCAGACACGGCCTGGTGGCCCTCGCGCTGCTCGGGATCGCGCCGCTGATCTGTGTCATCGCCATCGCCAAGCCGATCCTGCTGCCGCTGTTCGCGATGCCCCTCATCGCCCTCGACTCCACGCTGTGGATGGCCCGCGCCCGCGCCGAGGAGCAACTGCGCGACCCGCTCACCGGGCTGCCCAATCGGCAGTGGCTGCTGGAGCGGATCTGGACCGCGCTGGACGACGCCGAACGCATCGGCGCCCGCGCCGCCCTGATGCTGATCGACCTCGACCGGTTCCGTTCGGTCAATGACACGCTCGGGCATCTCGCCGGGGACCGGCTGCTGCTCCAGACCGCCGACCGGGTGCGCAAGGCGCTGCCGCGCGGGGCGGAGGTCGCGCGGCTCGGCGGTGACGAGTTCGCCGTCCTGCTGCCGGTCGCCGACTCGACGACGTCCGCGACCCGGATCGCCCGTTCCATCGTCGCCGAACTCAGCTCCCCGCTCGACCTCGACGGACTCACCCTGGTCCTGGAGGCCAGCGCCGGGGTCGCCGTCTTCCCCGATCACGCGCTCGACGCCGAGGGGCTGCTGCGGCGCGCGGATGTCGCGATGTACCAGGCGAAGCGGGACCGTACGGGCGTGGAGGTCTACGAGTCCAAGCGGGACTCCAACACCCCGGACCGGCTCGGGCTGCTGGCCGATCTGCGGCGCGCGCTGGACGCCCACGAGGTGCGGCTCCACTACCAGCCCAAGGTGCGCTTCGACGGCGAGGTCGCGGGGCTGGAGGCGCTCGTGCGGTGGGTGCATCCGGAGCGCGGGAAGGTGCCGCCGGACGAGTTCATCGCCATCGCGGAGTCCTCGGGGCTGATGCCGCAGCTGACGGAGTACGTGCTGGACACCGCGCTCGCGCAGGTCGCGCGGTGGCGGGCGCAGGGGCTGTTCGTGCCGGTCGCGGTGAATGTCTCGCCGCGCGATGTGCACACGCCGGGCTTCGCCGGGTCCGTCGCCGCGCGCCTCGCCCGGCACGGGGTGCCCGCGGGGGCGCTCCAGCTGGAGATCACCGAGCATGTGCTCCTGGAGGATCCGCAGCGGGCCGCGGACACCCTCGCCGGGCTGACCGGGCACGGGGTGAAGATGTCGCTGGACGATTTCGGTACGGGGTACTCGTCGCTGGTGCATCTGCGGCGGCTGCCGGTGAGCGAGCTGAAGATCGACCGGTCGTTCGTGGCGCGGCTCGCGGTGGACACCGAGGACGCGGAGATCGTGCGGTGCACGGTGGATCTCGCGCATTCGCTGGGGCTGCTGGTCGTCGCGGAGGGGGTGGAGGACGACGAGACGTGGGAGCGGCTGCGGGATCTCGGGTGTGATGCGGTGCAGGGGTGGCTCGTCGCTGCGGCGATGCCGCCGGAGGAGATGACGGCGTGGTTGCGGGCTCGGGGGGCCCAGCGGGAGCCTGCGGCGCTTCCGGAGTGATTTTCCCACCCCGCCCGCCCGTTTCCACCCAGATCACCGGTGACCGTCGCCCGTGGGGCCCACCCGCCGTCGGCGGCCACCCGTCAGCGGGCCGCTTCGCGTCCGCCCCCGGCGGGCCCCCGGCCCGGCCGTGGGCGCCCGCCCCGGCTGGCCCTTCGGCGCCGGCTATAGACGGCCGCCCTGGTCGGTCCTTCGGCGTCGTTGTGGATGTCCGCCCTGGTCGGTCCTTCGGGGCCGGACATGGATGTCCGCCCCGGTCGGCCTTCGGCCTCGTCCGCAGGCCCGACCTGGGCGACCTGGCCCGGCTGCCCAGCACACGCCCCCTGCCGGGGCGGCCTCGCTCGGCTGCCTAGCACACGCCCCCTGCCGGGGCGGCCTCGCTCGGCTGCCTAGCAGAGGCCCTCAGCCGCGCGGCTCCGCCCGGCCGCCCAGCACCGGCCCCCCCGCCGAACGATTCCGCCCGGCTGCCCGCCGCAGGTCGGTTCGTGTTTGCCCCGGTACCTGTTCAGGTCCCGAGTCCGCGCCCTGGCGGTCCCTCGGCCCCGCCTCGGGCACCCCGCCCGCCCCGGCGCCCGCCCCACCCGGGCGATTCGCGTCCGCCCCGGCGGCTCCCGGCACCGGGCCGGTTCGCGCCCGCCCGGTGCCCCCGCGGCCCACGCCGACAGCAGTCCCCACCCCCACCACAGGAAGCCCCGGACCCTGCACCCCCACCTCCAGGCACCCCCACCCCACATACCTCAACCTCACCCCCAACCCCCTCCACACGCCCCCACCCCACGCACCCCAACCCCCTACACGCACCCCCCATCCCCCAACCGTTTAACAGCCCCCCACCCCCTCCCCCTAGGATTGAGGCCAAACCGCACACATTCACTCACCCTGAGGATCGCTGCATGCCTGGCATCACGCGCGAGGAGGTCGCCCACCTCGCACGGCTGGCGCGTCTGGAGCTGAAGGGCGAAGAGCTAGACCACTTCGCCGGTCAGCTGGACGACATCATCGGCGCGGTCGCCCGCGTCAGTGAGGTCGCCGACCAAGACGTACCGCCGACCTCCCATCCGCTGCCGCTGACCAACGTCATGCGGCCGGACGAGGTCCGTCCCTCGCTCACCCCCGCGCAGGCGCTCTCCGGCGCCCCGGCCCAGGAGCAGCAGCGTTTCAAGGTGCCGCAGATCCTGGGAGAGGAGTGACCGCCATGACGGACCAGAACAGCATCATCAGGCTCACCGCGGCCGGCATCGCCGCGAAGATCGCCTCCGGCGAGCTGACCGCCGTCGAGGTCACCGAGGCCCATCTGGCCCGGATCGAGGCCGTCGACGAGAAGGTGCACGCCTTCCTGCACGTCGACCGCGAGGGCGCCCTCGCCCAGGCCCGTGCAGTCGACGAGAAGCGGGCGCGCGGCGAGCGGCTCGGCCCGCTCGCCGGGGTTCCGCTCGCGCTCAAGGACATCTTCACCACGGAGGGGATTCCCACCACCGTCGGGTCGAAGATCCTGGAAGGGTGGATCCCGCCCTACGACGCCACCGTCACCCGGCGGCTCAAGGCCGCCGACGTGGTCATTCTCGGCAAGACCAACATGGACGAGTTCGCCATGGGGTCGAGCACCGAGAACAGCGCCTACGGGCCGACCGGCAATCCCTGGGATCTGACGAAGATTCCCGGCGGTTCCGGAGGCGGGTCCTCCGCCGCGCTCGCCGCCTACCAGGCCCCCCTCGCCATCGGCACCGACACCGGCGGCTCCATCCGCCAGCCGGCCGCCGTCACCGGCACGGTCGGCGTCAAGCCCACCTACGGGGCGGTGTCCCGGTACGGCATGGTCGCCTTCTCCTCGTCCCTGGACCAGGGCGGCCCCTGCGCCCGTACGGTGCTCGACGCGGCGCTGCTGCACGAGGTGATCGCCGGGCACGACCCGCTGGACTCCACCTCCATCGACGCCCCCGTCCCCCCCGTGGTCGAGGCCGCCCGCAACGGCAGCGTCGCCGGGATGCGCGTCGGCGTCGTCAAGCAGTTCCGGGGAGAGGGCTACCAGGCCGGGGTCATCCAGCGGTTCGACGAGTCGGTCGAGCTGCTCAAGGGGCTCGGCGCCGAGATCGTAGAACTGGACTGTCCGTCCTTCGACCTCGCCCTCTCCGCGTACTACCTGATCGCGCCCTCCGAGTGCTCCTCCAACCTCGCCCGCTTCGACGGCCTGCGCTACGGCCGCCGTACGGGCGACGACGGCACCCACTCGGCGGAGGAGGTCACCTCGCTCACCCGCGAGGCCGGCTTCGGCCCCGAGGTCAAGCGCCGGATCATGCTCGGCACCTACGCGCTGTCCAGCGGCTACTACGACGCCTACTACGGCAGCGCCCAGAAGGTCCGTACGCTGATCACCCGCGACTTCGAGAAGGCGTTCGAGCAGGTCGACGTGATCGTCTCGCCGACCACCCCGACCACCGCCTTCGCGATCGGTGAGCGCGCCGACGACCCGATGGCGATGTATCTCGCCGATCTGTGCACCATCCCCACCAACCTGGCGGGCAACGCGGCCATGTCGCTGCCCTGCGGACTCGCCCCCGAGGACAACCTCCCGGTGGGTCTCCAGATCATCGCCCCGGCGACCAAGGACGACCGGCTGTACAAGGTCGGCGCCGCCGTCGAGGCCGCGTTCGTGGAAAAGTGGGGGCATCCACTGCTGGAGGAGGCACCGTCGCTGTGAGCAACGCACTGTCGAAGGCCAAGGGCTTCAAGAAGTCCAAGTCCGGTACGTACCTGTCCATGGCCACCACCGCGTTCGGCGCGGTCGGTGTCGCCAAGCAGATCAAGAAGGCCCGCGCCGAGCATGACAACCTACGGCTGATCGACGCCACCGTGTCCGCCGTCGCGATCGTCACCGGCCTCGCCATCCTCTACCGCGAGCTGAAGCGGCTGGGCGACGACGATGTCCTGCTGGGCTGAGAGGGAAGTTTCACCGTGACCACCACGACCGACCTGGAGTCGTACGAGGACGCGCTGGCGTCCTACGACCCCGTCATGGGCCTTGAGGTCCATGTCGAACTCGGCACCAAGACCAAGATGTTCTGCGGGTGTTCGACCACCCTCGGTGCCGACCCCAACGCACAGACCTGCCCCACCTGCCTCGGCCTGCCCGGCGCGCTCCCCGTCGTCAACGCGATCGGCGTCGAGTCCGCCATCAGGATCGGCCTCGCGCTGAACTGCGAGATCGCCGAGTGGTGCCGCTTCGCCCGGAAGAACTACTTCTATCCGGACATGCCGAAGAACTTCCAGACCTCCCAGTACGACGAGCCGATCGCCTTCAACGGCTACCTCGACGTACAGCTGGAGGACGGCGAGACCTTCCGCGTGGACATCGAGCGCGCCCACATGGAGGAGGACACCGGCAAGTCGACCCACGTCGGCGGCGCCACCGGCCGTATCCACGGCGCCTCGCACTCCCTCCTCGACTACAACCGCGCGGGCATCCCGCTCATCGAGATCGTCACCAAGCCGATCGTCGGGGCCGGCGAGCGCGCCCCCGAGGTCGCTCGGGCCTACGTCCGTGAGCTGCGCGAACTCATCCGCGCGCTCGGCGTCTCCGAGGCCCGCATGGAGATGGGCCAGATGCGCTGCGACGTCAACCTGTCGCTGATGCCCAAGGACGCCGAGAAGTTCGGCACCCGCTCGGAGACCAAGAACGTCAACTCGCTGCGGTCCGTCGAGCGCGCGGCCCGTTTCGAGATCCAGCGCCACGCGGCCGTACTGAACTCCGGCGGCACCATCGTCCAGGAGACCCGGCACTTCCACGAGGACACCGGCTCCACCACCTCCGGCCGCATCAAGGAGGAGGCCGAGGACTACCGGTACTTCCCCGAGCCCGACCTGGTCCCGGTGGCCCCCTCGCGCGCGTGGGTCGAGGAGATCCGCGCGAGCCTGCCCGAACTGCCGCTGGTGCGCCGCAACCGGCTGCGCGAGGACTGGGGCGTCTCCGCCACCGACATGCAGGCGATCCTCAACGCGGGCGCGCTGGAGCTGATCGTCGCCACCATCGAGGCCGGCGCCGACTCCGCGTCCGCCCGCAAGTGGTGGATGGGCGAACTGGCCCGCAGCGCCAACGAGTCCGGTACGTCCCTGGAGGAGCTGGCCATCACCCCGGCCCAGGTCGCCCGGCTGAGCGCCCTGGTCGACGACGGCTCCCTCAATGACAAGCTGGCCCGCCAGGTCATCGAGGGCGTCCTCGCGGGCGAGGGCACCCCGGACGAGGTGGTCGACCAGCGCGGCCTGAAGGTCGTCTCCGACGAGGGCGCCCTGGGCACCGCCGTGGACGACGCGATCGCCGGCAACCCGGCCATCGCCGACAAGATCCGCGGCGGCAAGGTGGCCGCCGCCGGTGCCCTGGTCGGCGCCGTCATGAAGGCCACCCGCGGCCAGGCCGACGCGGCCCGCGTCAAGGAACTGATCCTTCAGCGGCTCGGGGTCGGCGAGAGCTGAGGACGGGACAAGCGCCGAGGGGCCGCACCCAGCCAGGTGCGGCCCCTTCCTCGTGAGTAATCCCCTTCCTTGTGAGTAAACCCACGAACAGGGCAAACGATCATTTCTCCCTGCGAGAGTGGACGGTGATTGCTCATCCGTTCTTTGCGGGCCGTTCAGCACCTGGACGACTGTTCCCGGTCAAAGATCCGTAGACATCCCCCCACTGGGAGCAGTTACGTGGCAGCCCTCGCACGCTGGTGTGTACGGCACCGCCTCGTCGCCGTGCTGCTGTGGCTCCTGGCCTTCGGCGCCATGACCGCGGCAGCCGCCGTCACCGGCTCCTCGTACTCGAACGACTACGAGGTCCCGGGCACCGAGTCCGGCCGCGCCACCCAGCTCCTGCAACAGGGGTTCCCCGACCTCGGCGGCGAGGACGCCACCGTCGTCTGGCACACCGCCTCCGGCAGCGTCCGCGCCGCCGACGTCCAGCAGACCATGACCCGCGCCCTGGACCACCTCGCCGAGGTGCCGTCCGTCGCCGCCGTCAGCGGGCCCTACGACGACCAGGGCGCCGACCGGATCAGCGCCGACGGCCGTACGGCCTACGCCACCATCACCTTCGAGGGCCCGGCCGCCGACCTCGGCGAGGCGCCCGTGCGGGCCGTGCTGGACACCGCGTCGGCGGCGGCGACCGACGGACTCCAGGTGGAGGTCGGCGGCACCGCGATCGGCGGGACCCCGACGTCCGGCGGGCATCTCGCGGAGATCGTCGGGGTCGCCGTCGCCGCCGTGGTGCTGTTCCTCGCCTTCGGCTCGCTCGCCGCCTCGCTGCTGCCCATCGCCACCGCCCTGGTCAGCGTCGGCACCGCGTACGCCGGGATCGTGCTGCTCGGGCACGCCATGACCGTCGCCGACTTCGCCCCCATGCTCGGCATGCTGATCGGGCTCGGCGTCGGCATCGACTACGCCCTGTTCATCGTCACCCGGCACCGGCGCGGACTGAAACGCGGGCTGAGCGTCACCGAGGCCGCGACCAACGCCGTCGCGACCACCGGACGGGCCGTGGTGTTCGCGGGTGCGACGGTCTGTATCGCGCTGCTCGGCATGCTGATCCTGCGGCTGAGCTTCCTCAACGGCGTCGCCGTCGCCGCCTCGCTGACCGTGCTGCTCACCGTCGCCGCCTGCGTCACCCTGCTGCCCGCCCTGCTGTCGCTGACCGGCATGCGGGCACTCAGCCGCCGTGAGCGGCGCCGGCTGATCGAGTACGGGCCCGAGCCCGAGGTGGCCGCCGGGTTCGCCGCCCGCTGGTCGGCGTTCGTGGAACGGCACCCCAGAAAACTCGGCGCCATCGCCCTGGTCGTGCTCACCCTCTTCGCGCTGCCCACCCTCGCACTGCGCCTCGGCACCTCCGACCAGGGCAACAACCCCGAGTCGACGACCACCCGGCAGGCGTACGACCTGCTCGCCGACGGCTTCGGACCCGGCGTCAACGGCCCGCTCACCATCGTCAGCCAGGTCCATGGCGCCGGCGACAAGCTCGCCCTGGACAACCTCGACCGCACCCTGCGCGACACCGAGGGCGTCGCCGCCGCCTCCCCGGTGGTGTTCAGCTCCGGCGGCGACACCGCGTATCTGACCGTCGTACCGGACTCCGCCCCGCAGTCCGGCCGCACCAGCGACCTCGTGGACCGGCTGCGCGCCGAGGTGCTGCCCCGGGCCGAGACCGGCAACTCGCTCGACCTGCATGTCGGCGGGGTCACGGCGGGCTACGACGACTTCGCGGATGTGATCATCGGCAAACTGCCGCTGTTCGTGGGGGTCGTCGTCGGGCTCGGCTGTCTGCTGCTCCTGCTGGCCTTCCGCTCGGTCGGCATCCCGCTCAAGGCCGCCGCGATGAACGTGGCCGCCGTCGCCGCCGCCTTCGGCGTGGTCGTCGCCATCTTCCAGTGGGGCTGGGGGAGCGAACTGCTCGGGCTCGGCAGCGCCGGGCCCATCGAGCCCTTCCTCCCCGTGATCATGGTCTCGGTCCTCTTCGGGCTGTCCATGGACTACCAGGTGTTCCTGGTCAGCCGGATGTACGAGGAGTGGCTGGAGACCGGCGACAACCGGCGCGCGGTACGGATCGGGCTCGCCGAGACCGGCCGGGTGATCAACTCGGCGGCGGTCATCATGATCTCCATCTTCCTCGCCTTCGTGCTCAGCGGTGACCGGGTGATCGCCATGTTCGGCATCGCGCTGGCCGCCGCGGTCGCCCTCGACGCCTTCGTGATCCGTACGCTCCTGGTGCCCGCCCTGATGCATCTGCTCGGCGGCGCCAACTGGTGGCTGCCGCGCGCCCTGGACCGCCGGCTGCCCCGGATCAGCATCGAGCCGCCCGAGTGCCGCGCCGCCCATGAGAGGCTCTCGGCAGTCCCCGAACACGCCACAGCACAAGTCACGGCACACCGCACAGCACAAGTCCCCGAACAGGTCACAGCACCGGTCGCCGAACGATTCGAGAAGGAGCGGGAGCGGGATGTACGCGATATCGCTGGGTGACGACGGAGCCGAACTGCGTCCCCTGGAGACCTGGCACGCGCCGGAGTTCCTCGCCCATCTGGACCGCGGCCGGGACTTCATCACCCAGTACATCCCCTTCGGCGCCAAGGCCACCGACGTGGACTCCGCGCGCGAGATCCTCAAGCGGTACGCCGATCTGCGCGGCGCCGACAGCGGGTCCCTGCACGGGCTGTGGCTGGACGGCAAGCTCGTGGGCGGGGTGCTCTTCAGGATCTTCGACACCACGACCGGTGTCTGTGAGATCGGCTGCTGGCTGGAGCCCGCCGGCACCGGGCACGGGCTCGTCACGCGCGCGTCCCGGGTGCTCATCGACTGGGCGGTCGACGAACGCGGCATGCACCGCGTGGAATGGCACGCCGCCACCATCAACACCGCGAGCGTCAAGGTCGCCCAGCGCCTCGGCTTCACCCGCGAGGGCGTGCTGCGCGAGTCCTTCCCCTGGAAGGGGATCCGCCAGGACTACGAGATCTGGGCGGTCCTGGCCCCCGACTGGCGCGCGGCCCGGGAACGGAACGCCCACAGCGATCATTAAGGGACCTCTCAGACTCGGTCCGTACGGTGCCCGGCATGGGAACCAAGACTGAAGACGCTGCGGAGACCGGCGCGACGGCCGCTGTGGCCGGGAACGACCAGGTGACGGGCGCCGCCGCGGAGGCGGAAGGCACGCCCGCGGATCTCACCAAGAAGGACGCGGCCGACCCCGGCCAGGACGGCCGGGACGACACCTCGGCCGACGGCGAAGAGGCCCCCGAGGCCGCCGGGACCGACGACGAGGACCCTGACGACACCGAGATCGCCGAGATCCCCGAGGCAGCGCCGGAGGAGCCCTCCTTCGTCGGGCAGGGTGCCGCCGCGATCGTCGCCGCCGTGCTCGGCCTGGTCTCGCTCACCGGCGGCTGGATCGGCACCGTCGCCTCCGCGCGCGAGTCGCTGATCGGCCAGCTGGAAAGCTCCACGTCCTCGGACGTGGCCGTCCTGGTCAAGGAGGGCTACGGCGACGCCTGGAACGCCACCGCCCTCTACGCGGGTGCCTTCGCGCTCGTCGCGCTGCTCGTCGCGGTCGTGATCCTGGCCCGGCCCGCCTTCGGGGCGCCGGGCGCGGTGCAGCCCGCATGGATCAAGTCGGTCGCCTGGGCCGCCGTGGCGCTCGGTGTCATCGGCCTGGTCCTGGCCGTCCTCAAGTACACCGAACTCGTACTCGGCCTCCCTCCCGTCAGCTGAATCACCCCAGCTCACCAGGGGTCTTAGAACCCACCCCCGGGGGCCTCAGGGCATACGTACGGCATTCCCGTACGCCCTGAGGCCCCTTACGCGTGTCTAAGGCCCCGCCCGCCGCCGAAGATGCGGAACTCTCCCGATGTGGCGGCACCCCCTGGGAGACGAAGGTGGAGACATCGCGGAGAACGGTCCGCGAACCGGCCCCGCCCGGGCCGGAGCCACCTGCCCCGGGGAGCAGAGATGTTCGAGTACGAGTTGCAGCGCCTGCGGTCCGACGACCTGATCCGCAGGGCCGAGCACGCGCGGCTGGTCCGGGAGACCGTCCGCAAGGGCCGCGAGGCCCGCCGTGAAGCGGCGGAACGCTCCACGGGGAGCGGGGTGCCGGGCGAGGACCATACCCACCGCCCACGCCGCCCCCGTTTCCCACGCGCCGCGTGACCACCGCGCAGAACAGGGCCGGCGCCGGGACGGGGGTCCACGGCGTCGGCCCTGTGGTGTCCGGGGGGCCGCCGCGGGGTGGCCGGGGAGGTCTCGCTGGCGGTCTTGCGGGCGGCCGGGCCGGGGTGGATTCCGGTACGTGGGGGTCTGGGCCGGGAGTCCCGGCGGGGGTGGGGTCGGCTGGCGCGGGGGTGGGTGTCCCGGCCCGGATGGTCCCGGCCGGTGTGGAGGCGGGGGAGGGGGTCCCGTCGGGGACGGAGCCTGGTGGGCGGGTGTCGGGGGCGGGCGGTCTGTCCGGGACGGGACCCGGTGCCTGGGCGTCTGGTCGGTCTGGTCGGTCTGGTCCGGGTGGTCCGTCGGGGACTCCGGGTGGTCCGTCGGGGACGGAGTCTGGTGGGCGGGGGTCGGGTGAGGGTGTCCCGGCCGGTGCGATGCCCGCCGTTCCGGCAGTCGTGCCCGCCGTTCCGGCAGCCGTGCCGGCGGTTCCGCCCAGGGCCGGCCTCGCGCTTCCGGCGCCCGCCCCCGGCGTACCGGCACGGAAAACCGGTGCCTCGATGTCAGACCTCCGTGCGATGCTCGGGTCCGTGGAGAACAGGTCCGTCAGTCCGGTGTTCGTCGGGCGTGCCGACGAATTGGGCGCGCTGGAGGAGGCGCTGACCCGTGCCGCCGGCCGGCGGGGCGAGCCGCAGGTGCTGCTGCTCGGCGGGGAGGCGGGGGTCGGCAAGACCCGGCTCGTCGAGGAGTTCGCCGGTGCCGCCGGACGCAAGGGGGCCGTCGTCGCCCTGGGCGGCTGTGTGGAGATCGGCGCCGACGGGCTGCCCTTCGCCCCCTTCTCCGCCGCCCTGCGCGCACTGCGCCGGGAGCTGCCGCGCGAGCTGGCCGACGCCGCGTCCGGCCAGGAGGAGGAGCTGGCCCGGCTGCTGCCCGAGCTGGGCGAGACCGGCGCCGGACGCCATGACGAGGAGGGCATGGCCCGCCTCTTCGAACTCACCGCCCGTCTGCTGGAGCGCATCGCCGCCGACCGCACGGTCGTCATCGCCCTGGAGGACCTGCACTGGGCCGACGCCTCCACCCGCCACCTCCTCGCCTACCTCTGCCGCACCCTGCGCACCGGCCGCCTCGTCGTCCTCGCCACCTACCGCGCCGACGACATCCACCGCCGCCACCCGCTGCGCCCCCTGCTCGCCGAACTCGACCGGCTGCGCACCGTCCGCCGGATCGAGCTGGGCCGCTTCAACCGCGAGGAGGTCGGCCGCCAGATCGCCGGCATCCTCGCCGCCGAACCCGCCCCCGCCCAGGTCGACGCCATCTTCGAACGCTCCGACGGCAACGCCTTCTTCGTCGAGGAACTCGCCGTCGCCGCCTTCGAGGGCTGCCGGGCCGGGCTCACCGACTCCCTGCGCGATCTCCTCCTGGTCCGGGTCGAGGCACTGCCCGACAGCGCCCAGCGGGTCGCCCGGATGGTCGCCGAGGGCGGCTCCACCGTCGAATACCCGCTGCTCGCCGCCGTCGCCCGGCTCACCGAGGACGATCTGATCGAGGCGCTGCGCGCCGCCGTCGGCGCCAACATCCTGCTCACCACCCCCGAGGCCGACGGCTACCGCTTCCGCCACTCCCTGGTCCGCGAGGCCGTCAGTGACGACCTCCTGCCCGGCGAGCGCTCCCGCATCAACCGCCGCTACGCCGAGGCCCTGGAGGCGGACCCGGCGCTCGTCGCCGCGGGCGAGCGCATCCCCCGCCTGGCCACCTACTGGTACCACGCGCACGACAGCGCCAAGGCCCTCCCCGCCGTCCTCGACGCCTCCGTGGCCGCCCGCCGCCGCCACGCCTACGCGGAACAGCTCCGGCTGCTGGAGCGCGCGATGGAGCTGTGGGACACCGCCCCCGAGCCCGTCCGCGCCGCCCTGCGTCCCGTCGACTACGCCGACATCTACCGGACCCCCGACCCCGGTGACCCCGCCGGCACCCCGCTGCGCTATCTCGACCTGATGGCCGCCGCCACCGACGCGGGCCGCTTCTGCGGGGAACGCGACCGCGCCCTGAAGATCACCAAACGGGCCCTGCGGCTCCTGGAGGACGAGGACGACCCGCTGTTCGCCGCCTGGTTCTGGGTCCAGCGCTCCCGGCTGGTGCAGTCCAGCGGCCGCGGCGACGGCTGGAAGGAACTGGCGACCGCCCAGGACCTGGTCCGCGGCCTGCCCCCGTCCGAGGTGCACGCGGAAGTGCTCACCACCGTCGCCGGCTGGTCCATGCTGCACACCCCCGGCGCCGAAGCCCTCGCCGCCGCCGAGCGCGCCGTCGCCTATGCCCGCATGGTCGACGCCCGCGAGATCGAACTCGACGCCCGCGTCACCCGAGGCGTGCTCCTCGTCGACTCGGGCGGGATGGACGACGGACTCGGCGAGCTGCGCGAGACCAAGGAACTGGCTCTGGCCGAGGGTTTCGCCCGGGTCGCCGGACGTGCCTACGTCAATCTCTCCCACGGACTCGAAATCGTCAGCCGCTCCGGGGAAGCCGCCGAACTCCTCCAGGAAGGCGCCGGTTTCGCCCGCACCTACGGTCTGCTGGGATCCGAGACCTGGATCTGGGGCAATCTCTCCGACTCCCTGTTCTCCCTCGGCCGCTGGGGAGAGGCCGCGGACGCCGCCACCACGGCCCGGCAGCGCGGCCCCGGCGCCAAACCCCAGGGCACGGCCGCCCTCTGCCTCGCCCAGATCGCCCTCGCCCGCGGCGACCTCGCCGAGGCCGCCCGCCAACTGGCCGCCGCCCGCACCCACTTCGGCACCCACGACCCCATGCCCCAGCAGTGGATACCGCTCGCCCACATCGGCATCGGCGTCGCCGCCGCCGAGAGCCGCATCGCCGACGCCCGCACCGAACTGGACCACGCCCTGGCCGCGGGACTCCCGCCCGGTACGCAGGTGTACGGCTGGAAGCTCCTCGTCGCCGCCGCCACCGCCGAGGCCGACCACCGCACCCTCCCCACCGCCCGGCCCGGCCGCCGGCAGGCCCTGGACCGCATCCTCGACACCGCCAAGCGCCTCACCACCGGCGCCCCCATCTGGGAAGCCCACGAGAAATGGGTCCGCGCCGAACTCCAGCGCGCCGACGGCACCGCCACCCCCGACACCTGGTCCGAGGTCGTCACCGCCTTCGAACACCTGGAACGCCCCTACGACCTCGCCCGCGTCCGCCACCGCCTCGCCGAGGCGCTGCTGACCGCGGGCCCGGACCGCCCGGAGACGGCCGCCACCCCGGACGACGCTCCCGCCACCGAGGGCACCCCCACCCCCGCCCAGGACGCACCCGGCCGGGGCGCCCCCGCCCAGGACGACCCCGCCGCCACCGCCGAGGACAACCGCGCCCGCGCCACCGAGCTGCTCCGCCTCGCCCACGCCGTCGCCGACCACCTCGGCGCCCGCCCGCTCGCCGAGGCCACCGGTCTGCTCGCCCAGCGCGCCCGCCTCACCCTCCGCCAGGGCCCGCGCCGCGCCCTCACCCCGGCCGACCCGGCCGACCCGGCCGAGGCCCTGGGCCTGACCAGCCGCGAGCGCGATGTCCTGCGCCTGGTCTCGGCCGGTCGCACCAACCGCCAGATCGCCGAGGAACTCTTCATCTCCCCGAAGACCGCGAGCGTGCATGTCTCCAACATCCTCGGCAAGCTCGGCGTCTCCGGCCGGGGCGAGGCCGCCGCGGTCGCCCACCGGCTGGGCCTGTTCCCCGGCCCGGCCGACGAACGGCTCGCCGCGGGATGATGCCACCGGGCGCGGACGTTGTCCCTCCCAAGGTGCCGTGCGACCAGGGAGACGCGTGTTCAACTTCTTCGAGGAACTCTTCGCCCCCGGCCGCAAACACACCCGCGACGAACAGAACCGCCTGGAACTGACCCGCGAGGACGTGGGCGACGCCGACCCCGGCCGGGGCCCGATAGACCTGGAATCGGGCAAGGTCGTCGTGGTCCGCCCCACCTCGGACGAAGCCGGCCCGACGGAACCGCAGGCCCAAGAATCAACGGCACCGCAAGCCGAAGAACCAACGGAACCACAAGCCGAAGACCCAACGGAACCTCAGGGCACCGGACCAGCAGATCCGGACGAAGACCCACCGACCGCATCCGGCCGACCGCCCCGAGAGCAGTAGCGGCACCTCGCAAGGCCCCCACCACCAGGCCCCACCCACCAGGCCACCGCCCCCCCCGCTAACTCACCTCCAGCTCCAGAATCCGGTCGTCCCCGTCGCCGGGAGAACCGCGTCCGTCCGTCTCGCTGGTCACCAGCCA
Organism: Streptomyces sp. NPDC056734; assembly: GCF_042790455.1. NCBI lineage: Bacteria > Bacillati > Actinomycetota > Actinomycetes > Kitasatosporales > Streptomycetaceae > Streptomyces > Streptomyces sp. NPDC056734. The sequence goes on along the minus strand of NZ_JBHTZD010000009.1, from coordinate 260,083 downwards.
GAGTTTGTCGCCGCCCGCCGCCACGACCGTGCGCAGCCGGCCGTACTCCTCCGTCAGGAAGGACTGGGGATCCGCCGAAGCCTCCGTGCCGTCCAGCGGGACGCGCCACAGGCGCTCGCCGCCCAGGCCCGCCATCCAGAGAGAGCCCTCGGCGTAGGCGATCCCGCTGGGGGAGGCGTCATCGGTGCTCCACTGGGCCAGCGGGTCGATGAACCGGTCGTCGTCCGTATCGCCCTCCGCCTCCGGCCAGCCGTAATTGCCGCCCGGCTCGATCGCGTTCAGCTCGTCCCAGGTGTCCTGGCCGAACTCCGCCGCGAACAACCGCTGTTCGGAGTCCCAGGCCAGACCCTGCACATTGCGGTGACCCAGCGAGTACACGGGGGAGTCGGGGAAGGGGTTGCCCGGGGCCGGTTCGCCCTCCGGCGTCAGGCGCAGGATCTTGCCGCCCAGGGAGTCCTGGTCCTGGGAGAGGCCGGTGTCACCCGCTTCGCCCGTGCCCGCGTACAGCATCTTGTCGGGGCCGAAGGCGATCCGGCCGCCGTTGTGGACGAAGCCCTTGGGTATGCCGCGCAAGACGGTGTCGGGAGCGCCGAGCTGGCCGCCCGCGGGCTCCCCGGCGTCGTAGAGCATCCGCACGATGCGGTTGTCCCCGGCGGAGGTGAAGTACGCGTACACCAGGTGGTCCGTGGCGTAGTCGGGGGAGAGCGCCAGGCCCAGCAGACCGCCCTCGCCCTCCGGGGACACCCCCGGCACCTCACCCAGCTCGGTCAGCTTCCCGGTCTCCGTGTCGACCCGGGTGATCGTCGCCTCGTCGCGCGAGGAGACCAGCAGATCGCCGTCGGGCAGCGGGGCGACGCCCCACGGGCTGTCCAGGCCCTCCGCGACCGTACGCACCACGTCCACCGAGCCCTGGGCGGGCGGGGGCTCGTCGGTGGCCCGGCCGGACGGCGACGGCGAACCCGTCCCCGGGCTCTGCGCCGGCGTACTCCCCGCCGCACTCGGTGGTGACCCGCCGCCTCCGTCGCCGGAGGAGCAGCCGGCCGTCAGCAGCAGGGCGGTCGCGGCCAGCACGGCCGTCACAGCACGACGTCGCACGATCAAGGTCCCTTCGACGCGAGGTCTTCCCTCCCGGTTCCGTTCCTACTTGTCATACACCGCTCGCGCCCCACAGGTTCCCGATCAAGAGAACCCGATCCACCGCACCCCACTCCCTCCCCACTCTCCTCACCGCCCACGCTCCCGCTACTCCCAGGACCCCCGAGCCCCCGGCAGCCCCCGCAGCTCCGCCAGCTCCTGCGCGGTCAGCCGTACCTCCGCCGCCCCGGCGTTCTCCGCGACCCATCGCTCCCGCTTCGCGCCCGGCACCGGGACCACGTGGCGGCCCTGGGACAGGGTCCAGGCCAGGGCCACCTGGGCCGGGGTCACCTCGGGGCCACGGCGGGCGGCGACCCGGCGCAGGCCCGCCACGATCGGCTGGTTGGCGGCCATCATCTCCGCGGTGAAACGCGGATGCCGGGCCCGCATGTCGTCCGGCTCGAAGCCCCCGCCGGGCGTCAGCGTCCCGGTGAGGAAACCGTTGCCCAGCGGCATCGCCGCCAGAATGCCGATCCCGCGGGACTCGCACCACGGCAGCAGCACGTCCAGCGCCTCCGGGGACCACACCGACAGCTCCGCCTCGACCGCGCTCACCGGGAAGACCTGCTGTATCCGCCGCAACTGGCGGACCGTGGCGTCGTACAGCCCCGTCCCGGTCCGCCGCCCGCCCCGCACGCCCACCGCGCAGAAGCCCAGCGCCCGTACCTTCCCCGCCCGCACCAGGTCCGCCATCGCGCCCCAGGTCTCCTCGACCGGGACCTCGGGGTCGGGGCGGTGCAACTGGTACAGATCGATGACATCGGTCTGGAGCCGCCGCAGCGAGGCGTCGCACGCACGCCGGACATAACCGGGCCGGCCGTTGGCCACGACATGCTGCTCACCCACCAGCAGCCCCACCTTGGTCGACACGAACGCCTCCGCGCGGCGCTCCTTGAGCACCCGCCCCAGCAGCAGCTCATTGGTGAACGGGCCGTACATGTCCGCCGTGTCCAGCAGGGTCGAGCCCAGATCCAGGGCCCGGTGCACGGCCCGCAGTGATTCGTTTCCCCGCTGCCGGGACGAGCTGTACGCCCAGCTCATCGGCATGCACCCGAGTCCGACGGCCCCCACCGCGAGCGCCGCCGCGCCGATCGTCCTGCGCTCCACCTGGCCGTAACCCTCCCTCTCTGGGCACCCCAACCTAACCTCTGCCCGCGCGCGTACCCGACGGAGGTCCGGCAGGGCGCGCTCTTTGCCCTCCGCTCGGGCCCCGGGGCCTGTCGTAGCCTCCTGACCATGACTGCTGACGTATGGCTCCCCATTCCGCCGGACGACATCGAGGGGCTCCCGGACGGGCTCGGCTACCGCTTCTGGGACGGTGGCGAGGAGTACCCGGCGGACCCGGCCGACTGCCGGTTCTACGTCGTGCCCTACATGAAGCCGGGCGCCCTCTGCATACGACCGCTGCCCGAGATGCGCTCCCTGGAGGTGGTCCAGACGCTGTCGGCCGGGATCGACCATGTGGAACCCGGCCTGAAGCTGCTGCGCCCCGGGGTCCGGCTGTGCAACGCGCGCGGGGTGCACGAGGCGAGCACCTCGGAGCTGACACTGGCGCTGATCCTGGCCTCCCTGCGCGGCATCCCGGACTTCGTGCGCGCCCAGGACCGGGGCGAGTGGCGCGGCGGCGGTTGGCCCGCGCTCGCCGACAGATCGGTGCTGATCGTCGGGTACGGCTCCATCGGCGCCGCCATCGAGGACCGGCTCGCGCCGTTCGAACTCGCGCGGGTCGTGCGCGTCGCACGCTCCGGGCGCACAACAGAACGCGGTCCCGTGCATCCGTTCACCGAACTGCCCGCCCTGCTCCCGGAAGCGGACGTCGTGATCCTCTCCACCCCCCTGAACGACACCACCCGCGGCCTGGTGGACGAGACGTTCCTGGGGCGGATGAAGGACGGGGCGCTGCTGGTCAACATCGCCCGGGGCGCGGTGGTCGACACCAAGGCCCTGCTCGCCGAGCTGGAGACGGGCCGGATCACCGCCGCCCTCGATGTCACGGACCCCGAACCGCTGCCCCGTGAACACCCCTTGTGGGGGGCGCCCGGTGTGCTCATCAGCCCTCATGTCGGCGGCCCCACCTCCGCGTTCCTGCCCCGCGCCAAGCGGCTGCTGGTCGGCCAGTTGAACCGGTTCGTGCAGCGCGAGCCCCTCGCCAACCTGATCCTCACGACGGAGGACGCCGGGGGCCGATGACCGGCGGGACGGCGGATCCGTACCAACACGGCCGCCGCACAGGCCCGTTCGCCGGGCCCGGCGCCGCCCTGCGCGGGCCCGGACTCCGCTTCGCGCACCCTCCGCAGTCCCCCGGAAGCGGTCCGTGCCCGCATCACTGCTGGTCGTCACGGAGCGTAGAGGAACTATGTCCCTGAGTGACGAGACTGGTGTATCGTCCCGGACAGGGGCTGCGCCGTGAGCCGTTCGGCGCCGGGGACGGACATTTCAGACTGCGAGGGGGGCGACGGGCGATGCACGGCCTATGGACGAACGATCCGACGCGGCGAGGCCGCCGGCGACGGCCCTGGCGCACGGCCGCGCACAGACGCGGTCACCACACCGGGCACAGCGGCCCCCACTGCCATCACTGCCACCACCGCAGGCATGGCGACCGCCGCGGGCCCGCCCACCGGGATCCGCGCGACCCGGCGACGGCACGGACCGGGAGGGCCCGGTGAACTCGCCGTCGCCCCCTGTGGCCGCCCTCGAGACCGGACTCCGCCCCCAGCCCGTGCCCCGGCCCCGCCCCGCCCCGCCGGTCTCCGGCGGCGGCTGGACCATGTTCCACCAGCTCGCGATGGCCGTGGTCTGCGCGGGCTACGGCGTGGGCTCCGCGCTCGGCTGGGGCTCGGAGAAACTCGCCCTGATCATGGGGGACTTCGGGCTGAGCGCCGCGGCCGGTGCCGCGGCCGTGTCCTGCTTCCTCTACGCCCGCACCCGCCGGGTCCGCTTCCGGGCCGCCTGGCTGCTGTTCGCCCTCTCCTCGGCGATGGCCGCCATGGGTAACCTGGTCTGGGGGTGGTACGAGGTCGTCCTCGACCGCCCGGTACCCAGCCCCAGTTCGGCGGACGTGTTCTTCCTGTGCTTCGCGCCGCCCGCCATCATCGGCCTGCTCGTGCTCGCCAAACGGCCCGTGACCCGGGCCGGCTGGGTCTGTCTCGGGCTGGACGCCTGGCTGATCGGCGGCTCCCTGCTGACGCTGTCCTGGAGCCTCGCGCTCGCCCAGGCCGCCACCTCGGGCGGCCGGGGCGTGGCGAGCACCGCGCTGTCGCTGGCCTACCCGCTGCTGGACATCGCGCTGGTCAGCATGGTGCTCGCGCTGCACTTCCGGCGCTCCGGCGCCAACCGCTCCGCCGTCAACACCGCCATCGGCGCCCTCGCACTGACCGTGATGTGCGACGCCCTGTTCACCTCACCGCTGCTGCACAGCAACTACCGCTCGGGCCAGCTGCTCGACGCGGGCTGGTTCGCCGGCTCGGTGCTGCTGGCCTACGCCCCCTGGGCCACCGTCCGCTGCGCCCGGCGTGCCGCCGCCGACGCACACGCGCGCGCGATGCGCGCCCAACTGCCCGGGCAGCGCCCGCAGGCCCCGGCCCCCGCCCCCTCCATGGATCGCAGCCGCTACCCCGCCACCCGCCCGATCACCGGCTCCCTCGCCGCCCTCACGCCGTACCTGGCAGCGGCCGTGTGCACCCTCGGAATCCTCTACAACGTCCTCAACGGCCGCAGCGTCGACCGCGTGGTGCTCTTCACCGGTGGCACGGTCGTGCTCGCGCTGGTGGTCCGCCAGGGGATCATGCTGCTCGACAACATCACCCTCACCCAGGAACTGGCCCAGAAGGAGAACCACTTCCGCTCCCTGGTCCAGGGCTCCAGCGACGTCATCATGATCGCCGCACCCACCGGAGTGCTCCGGTACGTCTCCCCGGCCGCCGCCGGGGTCTACGGCCGCCCCGCGGAAGACCTGGTCGGCAGCGAGCTGGCCGAACTCATCCACCCGGAGGACCTGAACCGCGTGGTGCACGAGGTGCGCCGCTTCCTCACCGCCAACCCGCTCGACGAACCCACCACCCGTATCGAATGCCGGTTCCGCTCCGGCGGCGGTGACTGGCTCAACGTCGAGTCCACCGTCAACCGGCACCACGGCGGACTGATCTTCAACAGCCGGGACGTCACCGAACGGGTCCGCCTTCAGGCCCAGTTGCAGCACAACGCCGAGCACGACCCGCTCACCGACCTGCCCAACCGCGCCCTGTTCACCCGGCGCGTCCAGCAGGCCCTGTCCGGCCGCCGCAGCTCCGACCGGGGCCTGGCCCTGCGCAACACGGCGGTCCTCTTCATCGACCTCGACGGCTTCAAGGCCGTCAACGACACCATCGGGCACCAGGCCGGCGACGAACTGCTCGTCCAGGCCGCCCGCAGACTCCAGGACGCGGTCCGCCAGTCGGACACCGCCTCCCGGCTGGGCGGCGACGAGTTCGCGGCCCTGATCGTCGGCGACACCACCCGCGACCGCGCCGCCCGCGAGCGGCACATCCTGGACCTGGCCGACCGGCTGAGAGTGACCCTCTCGCAGCCGTACGACATCGATGGCAACGAGGTCCGGGTGGCCGCCTCCATCGGCGTCGCCTTCGCCGAGGGCGGCCTCGGCGCGGGCGAGCTGCTGCGCAACGCCGACCTCGCGATGTACCGCGCGAAATCGGCAGGCAAGGGCCGCGTCGAGCTGTACAAGCCACAGATGCAGCAGGACGTCGTACGCAAGGCGGAGCTGGCCACCAGGCTGCGGGCCGCGCTGCACGACGGGGAGTTCACGCTGCTGCATCAGCCGGTGGTGCGGCTGGAGGACGGGCGGATCACCGCGGTCGCGGCGCACGCGCGCTGGCGGTCCTCGCAAGGGGTGCTGTTCACGCCCGCGGAGTTCCTGCGGGTGGCCGAGGAGGGCGACCGGACGGCCGAGCTGGGCCGGTGGCTGCTCCAGGAGGCGGTCGAGCAGGCCGCCGAGCGCACCGCCACCGGGCTCGCGGTGCCGGTGGCGGTCCGGCTCAGCGCCCGCCGGCTGCTGGACCGCTCGCTGCCGCTCGGCTCGGTCGAGGCGCTGCTGACCCGGCACGGACTGCCGCCCGCGGCGCTGCTGATCGAGCTGTGCGACACCGACCCCGGCGTCGCGCTGGACGAGCTGGAGCGCCGCCTGGCCGCCCTCAGACGCCTCGGCGTCCGGATCGCCCTCGACGGGTACGGCACCGGCCGCGCGCCCGCCACCGCCCTCGGACGGCTCCCGCTGGACATGGTCAAGCTCGACCGCACCCTGGTCGGAAGCGTCGTGGAGTCCGCGCGGCTGCACAAGATCACCGGAGGTCTGCTGCGGATCGCCGGCGACCTGGGGCTCCAGTCCGTGGCCGACGGGGTGGATCTGCCCGAGCAGGTGGTGGCCCTGCGCGCGATGGGCTGCACCCATGGACAGGGCATGGCGTTCTCGGGGCCGCTGGACGAGTACCGGCTGCGCCGGGCGCTCGCCGCAGGCCAGTGCCCGCTCCCGCACGCCCCGGCCGAGCCCGCCTACGCGGGCGGCGGAGCAGGGGTGTACGGCGGGACCGGGGTCGCCACCGTGTTCGGCGGCGGCTCGGCGCTACGCTCACATAATGAGACTCCCGTCCCACCCGCTTGACAGTGAGTGGGGGGCAGGGGGAGGGTCTGTGCCATGCGCACCCGAATTCTCGTACTTGGCCAGCGCGTCGGCTGAGCTGGGAACCACCGGAAATCGATCCGGAAACCCAGCGACCACACCCGGCGCGCTCCCCTCGCTTGCCTTACGGCACGAGGGGTTTTTTGTTGCACCAGCACCTGTCGCACAACAGTCGTACATCGTACAAACCTCGCAAAAACCCTCAGCATCGAGAAGAGAATGCCGATGACCGAGCAGGCCACCGGGGCCCATCACCCGCAGCCGCGGCCCCGATCCGGAGGACACTCGTCCGCTCCCGAGCACGTCACGGGTGCGCAGTCCCTCATCCGCTCGCTTGAGGAGGTCGGGGCCGACACCGTATTCGGTATTCCCGGAGGTGCGATCCTTCCCGCGTACGACCCGCTGATGGACTCCACCCGGGTCCGCCATGTGCTGGTCCGGCACGAGCAGGGCGCCGGTCACGCCGCCACCGGCTACGCGCAGGCCACCGGAAAGGTCGGCGTCTGCATGGCGACCTCCGGGCCCGGCGCCACCAACCTGGTCACACCGATCGCCGACGCCCACATGGACTCGGTGCCGCTGGTGGCGATCACCGGGCAGGTCGCCTCCAAGGCGATCGGCACGGACGCCTTCCAGGAGGCGGACATCGTCGGCATCACCATGCCGATCACCAAGCACAACTTCCTGGTCACCAAGGCCGAGGACATCCCCCGGGTCATCGCCCAGGCGTTCCACATCGCCGCCACCGGCCGCCCCGGCCCGGTCCTGGTCGACATCGCCAAGGACGCCCTCCAGGCGCGGACCACCTTCTCCTGGCCGCCGGTCATGGACCTGCCCGGCTACCGGCCGGTCACCAAGCCGCACGCCAAGCAGATCCGCGAGGCCGCCCGGCTGATCACCACCGCCAAGCGGCCCGTCCTCTATGTCGGCGGCGGCGTCATCAAGGCCCATGCCACCGCCGAGCTGAAGGTCCTCGCCGAACTCACCGGAGCGCCCGTCACCACCACCCTGATGGCGCTCGGCGCATTCCCCGACGGCCACCCGCTGCACGTGGGAATGCCGGGCATGCACGGTGCGGTCACCGCCGTCACCGCGCTCCAGAAGGCCGACCTGATCGTCGCCCTCGGCGCCCGCTTCGACGACCGGGTCACCGGCAAGCTGGACAGCTTCGCCCCGTACGCCAAGATCGTGCACGCCGATATCGACCCGGCGGAGATCGGCAAGAACCGCGCCGCCGACGTGCCGATCGTCGGTGACGCCCGCGAGGTGATCGCCGATCTGGTCCAGGCCGTGCAGAAGGAGCACGCCGACGGCCACCAGGGCGACTACACCGCCTGGTGGACCGACCTCAACCGCTGGCGCGACACCTACCCGCTCGGCTACGACCAGCCGGACGACGGCTCGCTCTCCCCGCAGCAGGTCATCGAGCGGATCGGGCAGCTCGCCCCCGAGAACACGATCTTCGCCGCGGGCGTCGGCCAGCACCAGATGTGGGCCGCCCACTTCATCCAGTACGACAAGCCCGCGACCTGGCTCAACTCCGGCGGCGCCGGGACCATGGGCTACGCCGTCCCCGCCGCGATGGGCGCCAAGGCCGGGGCCCCGGGCCAGACGGTCTGGGCGATCGACGGCGACGGCTGCTTCCAGATGACCAACCAGGAACTGACCACCTGCGCCCTGAACAACATCCCGATCAAGGTCGCCATCATCAACAACGGCGCCCTCGGGATGGTCCGCCAGTGGCAGACCCTGTTCTACAACCAGCGCTACTCCAACACCGTCCTGCACTCCGGCCCCGACGACGTCAACCCGGAGGCCAAGGGCACCCGTGTGCCGGACTTCGTGAAGCTGTCCGAGGCGATGGGCTGTGTGGGCCTGCGCTGCGAGTCCCCCGACGACCTGGACAAGGTCATCGAGGAGGCCAACGCGATCAACGACCGCCCGGTCGTCGTCGACTTCATCGTCCACCAGGACGCGATGGTCTGGCCGATGGTCGCCGCCGGCACCTCCAACGACGAGATCCTGGCCGCCCGGGACGTCCGTCCCGACTTCGGCGACAACGCGGACGACTGAGCGAGCGACACAGAGAGACGCAGAGAGACAGAGAGAGACGTAAACGACCATGTCCAAGCACACGCTCTCCGTTCTGGTGGAGAACACGCCCGGCATCCTCGCCCGGATCGCCGCCCTGTTCTCCCGCCGCGGCTTCAACATCGACTCGCTCGCCGTCGGCGTCACCGAACACCCCGACATCTCGCGCATCACCATCGTGGTGGGCGTCGAGGACCTGCCCCTCGAGCAGGTCACCAAGCAGCTCAACAAGCTCGTGAACGTGCTGAAGATCGTCGAACTGGAACCCGGCTCGGCCGTGCAGCGCGAACTCGTTCTGGTGAAGGTGCGCGCCGACAACGAGACGCGCTCCCAGATCGTCGAGATCGTCCAGCTCTTCCGCGCCAAGACCGTGGACGTCTCCCCGGAGGCCGTGACCATCGAGGCCACCGGATCCAGCGACAAGCTGGAGGCCATGCTGAAGATGCTGGAACCGTTCGGCATCAAGGAACTGGTCCAGTCCGGCACGATCGCGATCGGCCGCGGTTCCCGTTCCATCACCGACCGGTCACTGCGCGCCCTGGACCGGTCGGCGTAACAGCAGGGGACGGGCGGCGGGCCCCGGCCGCGCCGCCCGTATTCCGAGACCCGAAAACCTCCCTCACCCCCGCCGTCATACGGTGGGACGCAACACCCGCACTCCAAGGAGAGAACCCAAAGTGGCCGAGCTGTTCTACGACGCCGACGCCGACCTGTCCATCATCCAGGGCCGCAAGGTCGCGGTCATCGGCTACGGCAGCCAGGGCCACGCCCACGCGCTGTCGCTGCGTGACTCGGGTGTCGACGTCCGCGTCGGTCTGCACGAGGGCTCCAAGTCCAAGGCCAAGGCCGAGGAGCAGGGCCTGCGCGTGGTCACCCCGGCGGAGGCCACCGCCGAGGCCGACGTCATCATGATCCTGGTCCCGGACCCCCTCCAGGGCCAGGTCTACGAGGAGTCCATCGCCCCGCACCTGAAGGACGGCGACGCGCTGTTCTTCGGCCATGGCTTCAACATCCGCTTCGGCTTCATCAAGGCCCCGGCCGGCGTCGACGTCTGCATGGTCGCCCCCAAGGGCCCCGGCCACCTCGTGCGCCGCCAGTACGAGGAGGGTCGCGGCGTTCCCTGTATCGCCGCCGTCGAGCAGGACGCCACGGGCAACGCCTTCGCGCTGGCCCTGTCGTACGCCAAGGGCATCGGTGGCACCCGGGCCGGTGTCATCAAGACCACCTTCACCGAGGAGACCGAGACCGACCTGTTCGGTGAGCAGGCGGTGCTCTGTGGCGGTACGTCCGCCCTGGTCAAGGCCGGTTTCGAGACCCTGGTCGAGGCCGGCTACCAGCCGGAGATCGCCTACTTCGAGTGCCTGCACGAGCTGAAGCTGATCGTCGACCTGATGTACGAGGGCGGCCTGGAGAAGATGCGCTGGTCGGTCTCCGAGACCGCCGAGTGGGGCGACTACGTCACCGGCCCGCGGATCATCACCGACGCCACCAAGGCCGAGATGAAGAAGATCCTCGCCGAGATCCAGGACGGCACCTTCGCCCAGAACTGGATGGACGAGTACCACGGCGGTCTGAAGAAGTACAACGAGTACAAGCAGCAGGACGCCGAGCACCTGCTGGAGACCACGGGCAAGGAGCTGCGCAAGCTGATGTCCTGGGTGAACGAGGACGCCTGACCTGTCTGATCCGTGGCGGTGCCCCGAGGACGGGGGCACCGCCACAGGCCGTTTGCCAGGACCGCCCGTGACTCATACACAATGGAGTTCCCCGTCCGGGTGATCCTTCCGCAGAGGCGCAAGACGCCCTTCGCCGCGCCGATACACTGCCGTATTACATACGCGTCAGGCCCACAGCGTCGTGCGTCTTCCACGCGGCCCAGCGACCCCGGACCTCTCCGGCGCCGCACTCCCTCCATCGCCTGCGGCCGTCGGGACGGCCGTCCGCATCGGACATGTGAGGACTCACGTGAGCTCGAAACCCGTCGTACTCATTGCTGAAGAGCTGTCGCCCGCCACCGTCGACGCGTTGGGCCCGGACTTCGAGATCCGGCACTGCAACGGAGCGGATCGGGCCGAACTGCTCCCCGCCATCGCCGACGTCGACGCGATCCTGATCCGCTCCGCGACCAAGGTCGACGCCGAGGCGATCGCCGCCGCCAAGAAACTCAAGGTCGTCGCACGAGCCGGCGTCGGCCTGGACAACGTCGACGTCTCCGCCGCCACCAAGGCCGGCGTGATGGTCGTCAACGCCCCCACCTCCAACATCGTGACCGCCGCCGAGCTGGCCTGCGGTCTGATCCTCGCCACCGCCCGCAACATCCCGCAGGCCAACGCCGCGCTGAAGCAGGGCGAGTGGAAGCGCAGCAAGTACACCGGGGTCGAGCTGGCCGAGAAGACCCTCGGTGTGGTGGGCCTGGGCCGGATCGGCGCGCTCGTCGCGCAGCGCATGTCCGCCTTCGGTATGAAGGTCGTCGCCTACGACCCGTATGTGCAGCCCGCGCGAGCCGCGCAGATGGGCGTCAAGGTGCTCTCCCTGGACGAGCTGCTCGAAGTCTCCGACTTCATCACCGTCCATCTCCCGAAGACCCCCGAGACCGCCGGTCTGATCGGCGACGAGGCGCTGCGCAAGGTCAAGCCGACCGTGCGGATCGTCAACGCCGCGCGTGGCGGGATCGTCGACGAGGAGGCGCTGTACTCCGCCCTCAAGGAGGGCCGGGTCGCCGGCGCCGGGCTCGACGTGTACGCCAAGGAGCCCTGCACGGACTCGCCGCTGTTCGAGTTCGACCAGGTCGTCGCCACCCCGCACCTCGGTGCCTCCACCGACGAGGCCCAGGAGAAGGCCGGTATCGCCGTCGCCCGCTCGGTGCGGCTCGCGCTCGCCGGAGAGCTGGTCCCCGACGCGGTGAACGTCCAGGGCGGGGTCATCGCCCAGGACGTCAAGCCGGGGCTGCCGCTCGCCGAGCGGCTCGGCCGGATCTTCACCGCGCTCGCCGGTGAGGTCGCGGTCCGCCTCGATGTCGAGGTGTACGGCGAGATCACCCAGCACGATGTGAAGGTGCTGGAGCTGTCCGCCCTCAAGGGTGTCTTCGAGGACGTCGTCGACGAGACCGTCTCCTACGTCAACGCCCCGCTGTTCGCCCAGGAGCGCGGCGTCGAGGTGCGGCTGACCACCAGCTCCGAATCCCCGGACCACCGCAATGTCGTCACCGTGCGCGGCACGCTCGGCAGCGGCGAGGAGGTCTCCGTCTCCGGCACGCTCGCCGGTCCCAAGCACCTCCAGAAGATCGTCGCGGTCGGTGAGTACGACGTCGATCTCGCCCTCGCCGACCACATGGTCGTGCTGCGCTACGAGGACCGTCCCGGTGTCGTCGGCACGGTCGGGCGCATCCTCGGCGAGGCGGGTATCAACATCGCCGGTATGCAGGTCGCCCGCGCGGCGGTGGGCGGGGAGGCGCTGGCGGTGCTGACCGTGGATGACACGGTGGCCTCCGGCGTGCTCGCGGAGTTGTCGGCGGAGATCGGGGCGACTGCCGCCCGCTCGGTGAACCTGGTCTGACCCTGGCCGTCGGCCGAAGTGGACGTCGCCGGGGGCTGCCGCCCCCGGCCCCCCGCTTCGGCCTGAACGGCCTCGTCCTCAATCGCCGGACAGGCTGAGGTTACTCAGCTCGTCCGGCGTTCTCATGTCCTCCCGCTCCTCCCGCTCCTCCCTCAGCCGCACCTTCCGCAGTGCCGTCAGTGCCAGGCCCGCCGCCGCGAGGAGCAGGACCGTCGCCGCCAGGGCCGCCGCGCGCATGCCGTCGGTGAAGGCGGCGCGGGCCACCGTCGCCAGGGCGGTGGCCGCCTCGTCGGGGAGGTGGGCCGTGACCGCGAGGGCGCCGCCGAGGGTCTCGTGCGCCTCGGGCGGGGCCGAGGCCGGGATCCCGTCCCGGTAGACCGCCGTACCGATCGAGCCGAGGACCGCCATGCCGAGTGCGCCGCCGAACTCCGCGGCGGTCTCCAGCAGGGAGGAGGCGGAACCCGCGCGTTCCGCCGGGGCGGTGCCGAGGGCCAGGTCGACCATCTGGGAGATCGCGATCGTGATGCCGGAGGCGAGGACCCCGCACGCGGCGAGCACCAGCCACAGGGCGTCCGTGTCGGCGAGGGCGAGCAGGGCGTACCCGGCGGCGGCGATCACGAAGCCGCCCGCGACGACGTACGCGCGGTTCGTGCCCCGCTGGACCAGATGGGTCGCCGTCGGGGCGGCGATGCCGATCGGCACCGAGGGGAGCAGCGCCCACAGGGCGGCTTCCAGGGCGCTCTTGTCGAGCACCGACTGGAGGTACTGGGTGGTGAAGTAGGCCGAACCCATCATCCCGAAGATGGCGATCAGGTTGAGGGTGATCGCGGGGGTGAAGCCGCGGCCCTTGAACAGCGCGGGGGAGATCATCGGGGATGCCGCGGTGCGCTGGCGGTGCACGAACAGGGTGGCGAAGAGCAGACCGACGGTGATCGCCATGACGTACCGGACGTTCCAGCCCTCGGCCGCGATCTCCTTCAGGCCGTAGACCACCGGCAGTACGGCGGCCATGGACAGCGGGATGCTCGGCCAGTCGAAGCGGCCGGGGGCGGGGTCGCGGGCCTCCGGGAGGAGCAGCGGGCCGAGGACGAGCAGCAGGGCCATCGCGGGCAGGTTGACCAGGAAGACCGAGCCCCACCAGAAGTACTCGATCAGCACCCCGCTCATCACCGAGCCGAGCGCCACGCCTCCTGTCATCACCGTGGACCACAGGGCGATGGCCTTCGCGCGCTGGCCGGGGTCGGTGAACAGCGTGCGCACCAGGGCCATCGTGGACGGCATCAGGGTCGCGCCGCCGATGCCGAGCACCGCGCGGGCGGCGATCAGCATCTCGGCGCTGTTCGCGTAGGCCGCGGCGAGCGAAGCCAGGCCGAAGGCCCCGGCGCCGAACAGCAGCAGCTTGCGGCGGCCGATGCGGTCGCCGAGCGAGCCCATCGTCATCAGCAGGCCCGCCAGGACGAACGCGTAGATGTCGAAGATCCACAGCTGCTGGGTGCCGCTCGGCCCCAGATCGGCGCTCATCGCCGGGATCGCGAAGTACAGCACCGAGACGTCCATCGAGACCAGCAGCAGCGGCAGCATCAGCACGCCCAGCGCGGTCCACTCGCGGCGACCGGCGCGCGGGGAGGGGGAGGGAGTGTCCCTGGGGTTGGTCATGACAGGGACTGTACGAGCGTCTTAAACAGTTGTCTAGTACGAGCGTATAGGACGGGCGTGTGGGACGGTTGTTTAAGACGGTCGTATATGGATCCCGTTACGATGGGCGCATGGGTCACCGTGAGGATCTGCTCGAAGGCGCCAAGCGCTGTCTGCTGGAGAAGGGGTTCGTGCGCACCACCGCGCGCGACATCGTCAAGGAGTCCGGCACCAATCTGGCCTCCATCGGCTACCACTACGGCTCGAAGGACGCGTTGCTGGCGCAGGCGTATCTGTCGCTGGTGGCGCGGAAGGGCGATGAATTCGGGCCGGAGGGCGGGGAGTTCACCACCCCTCCCGGCTCGCTCGAACGGTTCGGCGAGGTCTGGTCCAGCATCATCGCCACCATGGGACCCGGTTCGATCTGGCGGCTCAGCATGGAGATGCTGTCCCTGGGCGACCGGATGCCCGAGGTCCGGGACCGGCTCGCGCAGGCGCAGGGCGAGGCCGGGCGCGGGCTGATCGGCATGCTGATGGGTACCGCCGAGGAGGACATCCCGGACGCGGAGGTCGAAACCCTCGGCAAGCTCTACTCGACCCTGATGACGGGGGTCATCGCCCAGTGGATCTTCGATCCGAAGTCTGCCCCCACGGCCGATGAGCTGACGGAGGGGCTGCGGCGGCTGATCGCGGCGGCGGGGGTGGACGGCGTGAAGTGAGCGCCGCCCGGGGCCGCGCGTCGGCTCAGGTGAGCCCGGGGGGCCTCGGGTCAGGCCAGGTGAGCCCGGGGGCCTCGGGTCAGGTCAGGCGGTGGCCCTTGAGGGCCATGTGCAGCAGCAGGCGGTCCTCGCCGTCGTCCAGGTCCAGGCCGGTCAGCTGCTCCACGCGGGACAGGCGGTAGTACAGGGTCTGGCGGTGGATGCCCAGCTCGGCGGCGGTGCGGGCGGCCTGTCCCGCGCGGTCGAGGTAGGTCTCGGCGGTGCGGGCGAGGTCGCGGTGGGCGGGCGAGAGGAGGGCGGTGACCGCCGGGTCGTGGGCGGCGTCGGGCGGGAGCGCGGTCAGCAGCCGGTACGGGCCGATCGACGCCCAGTCCGCCACCGGGCCCAGACGGGGCTCGGCCAGGGCGGCGCGGGCGGCGGCCGTCGCCTCGCGCCAGGCCGTGCCCAGTTCGGCGAGCCCGGTGTGACCCGCCGCGATCCCGGCGGCCACCGGCCCGTCCGAGGCGCTCTCCAGCAGCCGCGTCGCCGCCGACACCGCCGGGGTCAGCTGGTCCTGCGCGCGCAGCCGGATCAGTACCGCCAGGGACTGGGACGCCGTGCCCCAGGGGATCGTGCAGCGGGCGGTCGCGCCGGGCAGGGTGCGCACCGAGGGGGCGTCGTCGGGGTCGGCGGACGGCCACGGGGCCACACAGAGCAGGGTGTGCGGGCCGGCGACCCGGGTGCCGAGGGCCGTACGCAGTTCGGCCACCGCCATGTCGCGCTGCCAGTCGCGCTCGGCGGTCAGCACCGCCCGTAGCTCCCGGGTGAGGTCGGCGCCGTGCTGGGCCTCGTCCGCGAGCAGGGCGCCGATGCGTGCGGCCACCTCCATGGCGGCGGCGAGCCGGGCGTCGGACGGGCCGGGGTCGGTGTCCAGGAGCCAGACGTAACCGAGGACGACACCCCGATGGCGTACCGGGAGGCAGATGCGTCCCCGGTAGACGCCCGCGTCGGGGGTGGGCGGGATGCGGACCGGGGCGGTCGCCCGGGTGATGCCGAAGCCCTCGAACCACTTGCGCACGGCGGCCGTGGAACGACGGGTCACGATCGAGCGGGTACGGACCGGGTCCAGCGCGGAGGCGTCGAGGTCCTCCTCGCTGTCGTAGGCGCCGAAGGCGATCAGCTCGAAGTCGCGGTTCTCCAGGGTGGCCGGGGCGCCGAGCAGCTCCGACAGCTCGTCCACCAGCTCCTGGTAGTCGCCGCGATGGTCCGCGTACTCCGATGTCACCCGGGCATTCTCCCGCATTTCCGGTGGCCTTCATACATCTGTCTGAGATCTGCGGCACGGATGCGTGACAGCTGTCGATGGCCCACGATCGGAGGGATCCCTAGGTTTCACGGTGGTTCTCCGTGCCGTACCCGGCAGTTCGCTCCCGGGGTCCTGCGGCCGTCTGCTGCTTGTGTTCTGGAGGTGCCCCGTGCTGGGTCCCGTGATTCTCGCCGCGTCACGCAGCGACCGGATGCGACGCCTGATCTCGGCGGCCCCGGTCACCAAGCAGGTGGTGGACCGGTTCATCCCGGGCGAGACCGTGGACGACATCGTGCCGATCGTCGGGCGGCTGACCGGGCAGGGCCTGGCGCTGACCATGGACGTGGTCGGCGAGGACATCACCACCCCCGCGCAGGCCGGCGCCGCCCGTGACGCCTATCTGGAGCTGATCGACCGGCTCACCCCGCTGGGCCTCGGCGAGCGCGTCGAGATGTCCGTGAAGCTGTCGATGTTCGGGCAGGCGCTGCCCGGCGGCCATGAACTGGCCCTCGCCAATGTCCGGCCCGTGGTCGAGGGGGCCGCCGCCATCGGGACGACGGTCACTCTGGACGCCGAGGACCACACCACCCTCGACTCGATGTTCACCGTCCACGACGAGCTTCGGCGGGACTTCCCGCAGACCGGCTGTGTCATCCAGGCGTACCTCTTCCGCACCGAGGCCGACGCCCGCCGCCTCGCGGAGAACGGCAGCCGGGTGCGGCTGGTCAAGGGCGCCTACAAGGAGCCCGCCGAGGTCGCCTACCAGCAGAAACACGAGATCGACAAGGCGTACGTCCGGGTCCTGCGGACGCTCATGGACGGCTCGGGGTACCCGATGATCGGGTCCCACGACCCGCGCCTGATCTCCATCGCCCAGGAACTGGCCCACAAGGCCGGACGCAAGCCCGACGAGTACGAGTTCCAGATGCTGTACGGCATCCGCGGCGAGGAACACCTCCGGCTGGCCGCCGAGGGCCACCGGATGCGGGTGTACACGGCGTACGGCACCGATTGGTACGGCTACTTCATGCGGCGGCTGGCGGAGAAGCCGGCGAACTTGCGCTTTTTCGCCCGCAGCATGCTGACCAAGGGCTGATCCCCCTCTACCCACGCTCGGCAAAGGCTGACCCCGGACCCCGGCTCACCCGCTCACGTACAAGGAGTTACGGAAACCATGGACGCTGTGACCCAGGTCCCCACCCCCGTCAACGAGCCGGTGCACGGCTATGCCCCCGGCTCTCCCGAGCGCGCCCGTCTGGAGGTCAAGCTCAAGGAGCTGGCCGAGAATCCGATCGAGCTGACGATGACCATCGGCGGCGAGCGGCGGATGGGCGGCGGTGACGCCTTCCAGGTGGTCCAGCCGCACCACCACAAGTCCGTGCTGGGCACCTACCGCAACGCCACCCGGCAGGACGCCCAGGACGCCATCGACGCGGCCCTGGCCGCCGCGCCGGGCTGGCGGGCGATGTCCTTCGACGATCGCGCGGCGATCATCCTGCGCGCGGCCGAGCTGCTGTCCGGGCCGTGGCGCGAGACGCTCGCCGCGTCCACCATGCTCGGCCAGTCCAAGACCGCCCAGCAGGCCGAGATCGACACGCCCTGTGAGCTGATCGACTTCTGGCGGTTCAATGTCGCCTACGCCCGCCAGATCCTGGCCGAGCAGCCCCCGGCCAACTCCCCGGGCGTGTGGAACCGGCTCGACCACCGTCCGCTGGAGGGCTTCGTCTACGCGATCACGCCGTTCAACTTCACGGCCATCGCCGGCAACCTGCCCACCGCGCCCGCCCTCATGGGCAATGTCGTGGTGTGGAAGCCGTCCCCGACGCAGACCCACGCCGCCGTGCTGCTGATGCGGCTGCTGGAGGAGGCGGGCCTGCCCAAGGGCGTCATCAACCTCGTCACCGGCGACGGTATCGAGGTCTCCGAGGTCGCCCTCGAACACCGGGACCTGGCCGGTATCCACTTCACCGGGTCCACCAAGACCTTCCAGTACCTGTGGAAGACGGTCGGCGCCAACATCGAGAAGTACCGCTCCTACCCGAGGATCGTCGGCGAGACCGGCGGCAAGGACTTCGTGGTCGCCCACCCGAGCGCCGACCGTGCCGTCCTGAAGACCGCGCTGACCCGCGGCGCGTTCGAGTACCAGGGCCAGAAGTGCAGCGCCACATCCCGCGCCTATGTCCCGGCCTCCCTCTGGAACTCCGGCTTCAAGGAGGAGTTCGCCGCCGAGGTCGACTACCTCACCATGGGCGATGTCACCGACCTCGCCAACTTCCTCGGCGCCCTCATCGACGACCGCGCCTTCGCCAAGAACAAGGCCGCCATCGACCGCGCCCGGCAGGACCCCACCTGCACGATCGTCGCGGGCGGCTCCTACGACGACTCGGTGGGCTACTTCGTCCGGCCGACCGTCATCGAGTGCTCCGACCCGGACAACGAGATCTTCCGCACCGAGTACTTCGGCCCGATCCTCGCCGTGCACGTCTACGAGGACGAGCGGTACGAGGAGATGCTGGAGCAGATGGAGGCGGTCTCCGACTACGCCCTCACCGGCTCGGTCATCTCCGCCGACCGCGCGGCCACCGCGTACACCATGGACAAGCTGCGCTACGCGGCAGGCAACTTCTACATCAACGACAAGTCGACCGGCGCCGTCGTCGGCCAGCAGCCCTTCGGCGGCGGCCGGGCCTCCGGCACCGACGACAAGGCCGGCGCCCCGCAGAACCTGATGCGCTGGACCCTGACCCGCGCCATCAAGGAGACGCTGGTCGCGCCGACCGACTACACCTACCCCCACATGGGCTGACTTCCCCTCGGCCCCTCCCCGAGGCCCGTTCGGGCCTGGCCGGGCCGTCGCTCCCCACCCCCCGGGGAGCGGCGGCCCGGTCCCCTTTCCGGGGCCGTCGGTGACCTCTTCCGGGGCCGTCGGTGACCTCTTCGGGGGCCGTTGGCGACCTCCGACCCACGAGGCGATCCGCGAGACTCTCACCGTGACCTCGACAACCATCCCGGCGGGATCCGAGTGGGTGCCGGCCGATGACGGTGTGCGGCTGTGGGCGGCCCGGTCGGGCCGGGACGGCGGTGTGCCGCTGGTGCTCTGCCATGGCGGGCCCGGCCTGTGGGACATGTTCGGTGACCTGGCCGGGGCCCTCGGCGGCCTCGCCACCGTCGTCCGCTGGGACCAGCGCGGCTGCGGGCGGTCCGAGCGGTGCGCCGGACCCTGGACCACCGAGCGATTCGTCGCCGACCTGGACGCCGTACGGCAGCACTTCGGGCCGGCGCGGATGGCCCTGCTCGGGCACTCCTGGGGCGCGCAACTCGCGCTGAGCTACGCGCTGGCGCACCCGGAGCGGGTGAGCGCGCTGGTGTATGTCGCCGGGACCGGCATCGGCCCGGTGACCGGCTGGCGGGCCGGATACGAGGCGAACCTCGCGGCCCGGCTCGCCGCGGACCCCGCCCGCGCGGAGCGCTGGGAACAGCTGAACAACCGCGACGACCTGACCGGCGAGGAGCAGCGCGAGTTCGCGGTGCTGCACTGGGCGGCCGACTTCGCGGACCCCGAGCGGGCCCTGGAGCAGGCGTCGGCGCTGGCCGACCCGTGGTTCGGCATCAACGACGCCTGCAACCAGGCCCTCAACGCCGAGACCCGGCGCACCTGGGGCACCCCCGGGCTGCGTGCCGCCTGCGCCCGGCTCGACGTCCCGGTGCTGATCCTCGACGGGGCCCGGGACATCCGCCCGCGTACCGCCGTCGACTCGCTCGAAGCCGCCTTGCCGCGGGTGCGCCGCGTGATCTTCGCGGACGCCGGGCATCTGCCGTGGGTCGAGGAGCCGGAGGGGTTCCTGGCGGCGGTGGCCGGGCTGAAGGTGTGGCAGCGGCCTGTCTGAGGTGCGAATACTGGGCGGATGACCGTGCGCCTCACCCATACCTCCGGGCTCACCCCCGCCGCGCTCTTCGCTGTCCGGGACCTGCTGACCGACGCCTTCGACGGTGACTTCGGCGACGAGGACTGGGACCACACGCTCGGCGGCGTGCACGCCGTGATCGAGGACGAGCGGGGGCCGGTCGCGCACGGGGCGGTCGTCATGCGCCGGGTGCTCGCGGGCGGGCGGTGGCGCCGGGTGGGGTACGTCGAGGGGGTCGCGGTACGGGCCGACGCGCGCCGCCGGGGGCTCGGCGGGCAGGTCATGGGGGCGCTGGAGGGCGTGATCGACCGGGCGTACGACTTCGGGGCGCTCTCCGCGAGCGACGAGGGCGCCCGGCTGTACGCCGCCCGGGGCTGGCGAGTGTGGGGCGGGCGGATCAGCGCGGCCGGTCCGGGCGGGGTGGTCCGGCTGGCGGAGGAGGAGGGCACCACGTATGTGTGGGCGGCGACGGGGGCGCTGCCCGGCGACTCGGCCGGTGAACTGGTCTTCGATTGGCGGGACGGGGACGTGCTGTAGCCCACATTTGGGTAAAAGGCCAGGTCAGCGAGGGATGATCGATCAGGTCGTCTCAGATAGTAGGAAGTCCGAGTAATTGTGGAGACAGACACGGTCGGCTCGCTTAGCTTTGTAGGAGCCGAACGTCTCGCTCGATCCAGCGAATGCGGTCGTGAGCCGGGCCCCGTGCAGGCAATCCCTGCGGCACCGCTCCCCGCCCCTCCGGCCCCCACATGGCTACAGCGCTCTTTTCACAGCGCCCAAGTGCTCTTCGCTCATCGAAGGAGTCGATCTCCCATGGCCGAGACGACCACCCGCCGCCGTGTCCGTCACCGCCGGACGACCGAGTCCAACCAGTCCGACCAGTCCGACCGCAAGAACGCCGCCGCGGCCCTCCAGCGCGCCCTCGACCGCCGCGACAACGGCGGCTCGACCGGGCACTGAGCCCACGGCCCACAGCCCACACCCCAGTGCCGGCGCGTCCGTATCGCGGACGTCGTGTGTCATCCCATGGGACGAGGGGTAGGGTGCCCGGCATGTCTCGCAGCATCAATCTCGCAGTGATCCCCGGTGACGGCATCGGCCAGGAGGTCGTGACCGAAGGTCTCAAGGTCCTCTCCGCCGTCCTTCCGCAGGATGTGAAGCTGGAGACCAAGGAGTACGACTTCGGCGCCCGGCGCTACCACGCCACGGGCGACACCCTCACCGACGCCGACCTCGACGCCCTCAAGCAGCACGACGTGATCCTGCTCGGCGCGATCGGCGACCCGTCCGTGCCGTCCGGCGTCCTGGAGCGCGGCTTCCTGCTCAAGCTCCGCTTCGCCTTCGACCACCACGTCAACCTGCGGCCGTCGAAGCTGCTCCCGGGCGTGGCCACCCCGCTCGCCGGTGAGCCCAGCATCGACTTCGTGGTCGTCCGCGAGGGCACCGAGGGCCCGTACACCGGCAACGGCGGCACCATCCGCAAGGGCACCGAGCACGAGGTCGCCACCGAGGTCTCGGTGAACACGGCCTACGGTGTCGAGCGCGTCGTCCGGGACGCCTTCGTGCGCGCCCAGGCCCGCCCGCGCAAGAAGCTCGCCCTGATCCACAAGAACAACGTGCTGACCTTCGCCGGTCATCTGTGGACCGATGTCTTCAACAAGGTGGCCGCCGAGTACCCCGAGGTCACCACCGAGTACATGCACGTCGACGCGGCCACCATCTATCTGGTCACCCAGCCCGAGCGCTTCGACGTCATCGTCACCGACAATCTCTTCGGCGACATCATCACCGACCTCGCCGCGGCCGTCTCCGGCGGCATCGGCGTCGCCGCCAGTGGGAACATCAACCCGACCCGCGAGTTCCCGTCCATGTTCGAGCCGGTGCACGGCTCCGCCCCGGACATCGCGGGCCAGGGCAAGGCCGACCCCAGCGCCACGGTCCTGTCCGTCGCCCTGCTGCTGCGCCACCTCGGGTACGAGGCCGAGGCCGCCCGCATCGAGGAGGCGGTCGCCGCCGACCTCGCCGACCGGGTCGGCAAGCCCGCCCGCTCCACCTCCGAGATCGGCGACGCGCTCGCCGTACAGGTAGCCGGCTGACCCGCCGGTCACCACGGCTACCACGGTTGTCCAACCGAGCCGCCGGGTCGCGTCAGCGCCCGGCGGCTTTCGTGTGCCACAGCGCCGCTCACCCCGTTTCATCCGCCACCCCGGCCAGGCGATAATCGGACAAGGGGACCGCGTCTCCACCCGATCCTCGGACGTCCTACTATCGATGACCGGGCGTACGCGGGCTAGCGCGACCCGTCACCCCGACTGAACAGGTGCTGCACCCTCCGGGCCCGCCCCGGACCCCCGGCCGCCGACCGGAGCCGCCCCGCCCCGATGCCAGGAAGCAAAGGACCCTGACCCATGACGACGTCCACGATCGAGCTGAAGCCCTCCGCGAGCCCGCTGTCCGCGGCGGAGCGCGAGGCGATCCTGGCCAGCCCCGGCTTCGGCCGCCACTTCACCGACCACATGGTCACCATCAAGTGGACCGAGGGCCGCGGCTGGCACGACGGACAGCTCGTTCCGTACGCGCCGATCTCCCTCGATCCGGCCACCGCGGTGCTGCACTACGCGCAGGAGATCTTCGAGGGCCTGAAGGCGTACCGCCGTCCCGACGGCTCGGTCGCCACCTTCCGGCCCGACCAGAACGCGCTGCGCTTCCAGCGCTCCGCCCGCCGCCTCGCCATGCCCGAACTGCCGGTCGAGACCTTCGTCGAGGCGTGTGACGCCCTGGTCCGGCAGGACAAGGACTGGGTGCCGGCGCACGGCGGCGAGGAGTCCCTGTATCTGCGCCCGTTCATGATCGCGACCGAGGTCGGGCTCGGGGTGCGCCCGGCGAGCGAGTATCTGTTCCTGGTCATCGCCTCCCCGGCCGGCGCCTACTTCCCCGGCGGGGTCAAGCCCGTCTCCATCTGGGTCTCCGAGGACCGGGTCCGCGCGGTGCCCGGCGGCATGGGCGACGCCAAGACCGGCGGCAACTACGCGGCCTCCCTGCTCGCCCAGGCCGAGGCCGCCGCCAAGGGCTGCGACCAGGTCTGCTACCTCGACGCGGTCGAGCACACCTGGGTCGAGGAACTCGGCGGCATGAACCTGTACTTCGTCTACGGGGACCGGATCGTCACCCCCACCCTCACCGGCTCCATCCTGGAGGGTGTCACCCGCGACTCGCTGCTCGCCGTCGCCCGTGACCTCGGCTACACCGCCGAGGAGGGCAGGATCTCCGTCGAGCAGTGGCGGCGCGACTCCGCGGACGGCACCCTCACCGAGGTCTTCGCCTGCGGCACGGCCGCCGTCATCACCCCGGTCGGGACCGTCAAGCGGGCGGGCGGCGAGTGGCGGCAGAGCGGCGGCGAGCCCGGCGAGGTGACGACCCGGCTGCGCCGGGCGCTGCTCGACATCCAGCGCGGCACGGCCGCCGACGCGCACGGCTGGATGCATCCGCTGGGCTGAGACGCCCGTGGCGTCGGATGCGTCGAACGGCGCGCAGGGTGCGTGGAACGAGGCCCGTCCCGTTTTCGTCTGCGGGGCGGGCCTTTCGTATGTCTCGTGAGCTGTTTGAGCAGTGATCTATATCGGGGCCGTCGACGCCGACACGTGCAGGGGGCGCGTGCCGGACGCGGGAACGGGGGCGTGCGCCCGGCACATGAACGGGTGTCCAGGTTGTACGCGTTCCGGCGGATTGACCGTATGACCTGCGGTGCGGTTGCCTCGGTGTCGACCACGAACAGGGCGCGGGGGGACCACGCGCCGCACGGGGAACAACGGGGAACACAGGGGGATCAACATGCGCACAGGCATGCGCGGAACGCCGGTCGCGGTCGTCGCGGCGACCGTGGTGGCACTGACGGCCACAACAGCTTCACCGGCACAGGCACAGGCACCGGCGCCGGCCGTCGAGCGGGTCACGCTCTCGGCGGCCGGGCAGCAGCTGTCGGGGGCGTCCGACGGACCGCGGCTCAGCGAGAACGGGCGCTACGCCGCCTTCTCCTCGTACGCCGCCGACGTGGTGCCCGGCGACACCAATGGACAGCCCGACGTCTTCGTCCGGGATCTGCGCCGGGGCACCGTCGAGCGGATCACCGTGGCGCCCGACGGCACCGAGGCGGACGGGGCCGGCCAGTACGTGCGGATCAGCGGCGACGGCCGGTACGTCGCCTTCGTCTCCCGGGCCACCAACCTCGTCACCTGGCCGGCCCCGCAGTCGTCGTACAGCGATGTGTACGTCCACGACCGGCGTACCGGGACCACCGAGCGGGTCAGCGTGGCCGCGGACGGCGGCTCCGGCGGGGCCGCCGAGAGCGTGGGCGTCTCCGACGACGGCCGCTATGTGGGCTTCACCGCCGACGCGGCCCGGATCGAGGGCGGCGGCACACCCCAGCAGATCCGCGCGTATGTGCACGACCGACGGACCGGCGAGACCCGCGAGGTCAGCGACCGGCTGCCGGGCGACTGGTATGTGCAGAGCCTGCTGCTCAGCGCGGACGGTACCCACGCGGCCTACATCCAGCGCCACCCGCGCGGCGGCCGGGGTGAGCTGTGGCTGGCCGATCTGCGCACCGGCGAGCAGCGCCGGCTGAACGTCACACCCGAGGGGGAGCCCGGCGACGGCTCACCCGCGGGCCTCACCCTCGCCGCGGACGGCGGCACCGTCGCGTACACGTCCTTCGACGAAGCGGTGGTGCCCGGGGCCCCCGCGTACACCTGGGAGTCGTACCTGTACGACGCCCGCACCGGCACCACCGGGTGGATCACCCACGAGGGCGCGGGCGGCCTCGGCGCGCCCCTGCTCAGCGCCGACGGGCGCCGGCTGGCCTACACCCACGGGACCCGGCTGCCCGGCGGGGAGACGGCCGAGAACGTGTACGTCCGTGAGCTGGACAGCGGGCACACGGTCCGGGCCACCGAGTCCGTCGCCGGTGGGCCGCTGACCGAGGGCTACACCGCCGCCTCCGGCTTCGCCCGCGACGGGCGGGTGCTCGCCCTGTTCTCCTCCTCGTCCCAGTTGGTGGACGGCGACACCAACGGGGAGGGCGACGGCTTCGTCGCCCGGCCATGACCCCCGGGTGACCACCACGCGCTGACCGCATCCTGAGACACACGGTGAGCACGGGGACGGTCTGTGCCAGACTTCCCCCGTGCTCTCGTTCGCCACGATTATTGGCAGCAGGCGCGCCGGTCCGCAGTGACCGCCCGGTACGACCACGTACAGGCGGCCACCGTCGTCTCGACCCGCGCGCAGACCTCTCGCACCCGCGAGAGGTTTTTCGCATTTCTGGCCCACCTGCAGCCGGGAAACGGAGCGCGAGGGATCATAGGGGGACGGTGGAACCGGTCATTCCGGTACAGACCGCGATCATCACCTCAGGAGCCTTGAACCATGACGGAAACCAGCGAGCGCGACGACTCGTTCCATGTCTTCGACACCACCCTGCGCGACGGTGCGCAGCGGGAGGGCATCAACCTCACCGTCGCCGACAAGCTGGCCATCGCACGGCACCTGGACGACTTCGGCGTGACCTTCATCGAGGGCGGCTGGCCCGGCGCCAACCCCCGCGACACCGAGTTCTTCGCCCGCGCCCAGCAGGAGATCGGCTTCCGCCACGCCCAGCTCGTCGCGTTCGGCGCCACCCGCCGGGCCGGCGCCAAAGCCGCCGAGGACCCGCAGGTCAGGGCCCTGCTGGAGTCCGGCGCCCCGGTGATCACCCTGGTCGCCAAGGCACATGACCGGCATGTCGAGCTGGCCCTGCGCACCACCCTCGACGAGAACCTGGAGATGGTCCGGGACACCGTCTCCTTCCTCAAGGACCAGGGCCGCCGGGTCTTCGTCGACTGCGAGCACTTCTTCGACGGCTACCGCGCCAACCCGGAGTACGCGAAGGCGGTCGTACGGTCCGCCGCCGAGGCCGGCGCCGATGTCGTCGTGCTGTGCGACACCAACGGCGGGATGCTCCCCGCCCAGGTCCAGGCCGTCGTCGCCACCGTCCTCGCCGACACCGGCGCCCGGCTCGGCATGCACGCCCAGGACGACACCGGCTGCGCGGTCGCCAACACCCTCGCCGCCGTCGACGCGGGCGCCACCCACGTCCAGTGCACGGCCAACGGCTACGGCGAGCGCGTCGGCAACGCCAACCTCTTCCCGGTGGTCGCCGCCCTGGAGCTGAAGTACGGCAAGCGGGTGCTGCCCGAGGGCAAGCTCCGCGAGATGACCCGGATCTCGCACGCCATCGCCGAGGTGGTGAACCTCACCCCCTCCACCCACCAGCCCTACGTCGGGGTGTCCGCCTTCGCCCACAAGGCCGGGCTGCACGCCTCCGCGATCAAGGTCGACCCGGACCTCTACCAGCACATCGACCCCGAGCAGGTCGGCAACACCATGCGGATGCTGGTCTCCGACATGGCCGGCCGCGCCTCCGTCGAGCTGAAGGGCAAGGAGCTGGGCATCGACCTCGGCGGCGACCGTGAACTCGTCGGCCGGGTGGTCGAGCGGGTCAAGGCCCGCGAACTGAAGGGCTACACGTACGAAGCGGCCGACGCGTCCTTCGAGCTGCTGCTGCGCGCCGAGGTCGAGGGCGGCCCGCTGTCCTACTTCCGGGTCGAGTCATGGCGGGCGATCGTGGAGGACCGGCCCGACGGAACCCACGCCAACGAGGCCACGGTGAAGCTGTGGGCCAAGGGGGAGCGGATCGTCGCCACGGCCGAGGGCAACGGGCCGGTCAACGCCCTGGACCGGACCCTGCGCGTGGCCCTGGAGAAGATCTATCCCCAGCTCGCCAAGCTGGAGCTGGTCGACTACAAGGTCCGCATCCTGGAGGGCGTGCACGGCACCCAGTCCACCACCCGGGTCCTGATCTCCACGACGGACGGCTCCGGCGAGTGGTCGACGGTCGGCGTCGCGGAGAACGTCATCGCCGCGTCCTGGCAGGCGCTGGAGGACGCGTACACGTACGGGCTGCTGCGGGCGGGGGTCGCGCCGGCCGAGTGACGGTACGGCCCGCCTTGTGGGGGCGCGGGGGACTGGCCATGGCCGGTGGTCGGGTGCGGGTGGTCGTCGGCCGGTCGCGCAGTTCCCCGCGCCCCTGGAAGACGCGGCCGGCCCCGGCCCTGGAAGACGTGGCCCTCCGTGCCCCCAAAGACCAAAGACAGGGCGTTGTCACATCGCCGAGTCGCGGGAGCGGGGTACCTCCGGGCCCCGGTCGCGGCCCGCTACGCGGTCCAGGCGGAACAGGCCCGCGCCGCCGGGGCGCTGGCCGGAGTTGGCGGAGGTGGAGCGGGTCAGCTCCTCCATGCTGTCGGCGAGGTAGCCGATCCAGGTCGCGCTCTCCTCCTCCATGATCCGCTGGGCGTCGGCGCGCAGCCGCTCGATGACGGCGAGCAGCGCCGCCTGCTCCTTGTCGCTGGGGGAGTCGGTGGTCCGCAGATACGTCAGGGCCCAGTCCGTCTGCGCCTTCTTCAGGACCTGCTGGAGGGCTATCTCGGTACGGATGTAGCGGGTCCAGGACGCGGAGAAGCCGAAGATACGGTCGAACAGGACCGCGCCCGCCGCCCCCGCCAGGAAGACGAAGCCCCACTCCGGCTGGAGCAGCGTCGGGTCCGCCGCGTGCACCAGCGGGGTGAGCGTGCCGACGATGCCGAGCAGCCCGGCCAGGGCACGCAGCGAACGCGACCAGCGCGAGGGGCCCCGGCGGCGGCCGAGGTACCAGTTGATCGCCGTGACGACCTCGGCCTCCGCCTGCTTGAACAGGTCCCACAGCACCTCGGACCGGCTGCGCGCGCGGTCCAGCTCGGTGAGTTCGGACACCGTCATGTCCGCGACCCTGCGTCTCCTCGGCATGTCCGTCCCTGCCCCTTCTTGCTGATCCTTGCGGCACGAGGCATGGTATGCGCCACTCGGCCCGGTGTCTCACGTGCCGTCAAGAAGGGCGTCCGGCATAGGCAGTTGAGGGCCTCAAGGGTGCTTGACTGCCTCCCTGAGGGGCAAGGGCCCGCTTAAGCTGTTCCGACGCGTCACCAGGCAAGCCGGGGGTGTTCCGTGCGCATCGTCCACATCAGTGATCTGCACGCCAGAGACGAGTGGGGAGCCGACCAGAACAAAGTTCTGCGGGCATTCCTGAAGGACGTGGCCGAAAGGCATCGGCAGACGCCCGTCGACTGTGTGGTCTTCAGCGGCGATCTCGCCTTCGCCGGCAAACCCGGACAGTTCGCCCTGGCCCGGAAACTGCTCCTGGACCCGCTCCAGGAACTGCTCGGCCTCGACCGGGACCGGATGATCCTGGCGCCCGGCAACCACGACGTCGACATATCCCGCATCGAGGAGTTCCAGGAGGCCGGACTGCGGGCCATGCTCACCGACCGGGACAAGGTCAACCGGTTCCTCGACCGCGGGAACCTGATGTCCCACCTGGACCGGCTGGCCGCCTGGGTGGAGTTCACCGACGCCTACTACGCCGGCACCTCCGTCGAGCGCCTCTCCCCGCTGCTCACCCTGCACCGCTTCACCGCCGCCGGCACCGAGGTCGCCGCCGCCTGTCTGACCTCCTGCTGGCGGGCGACCGGCGCCGGTGACGACGCCGACCGGGCCCATCTCATCGTCGGCGACCGGCAGATGACCCACGCCGCCGACGCCCTCGGCGACGCGGGGCTCAAGCTCGCCGTGATGCACCACCCGGTGGACTGGCTCGCCGAGTTCGACCGCGGCGACGTACGCCGCGAGCTGGGCCGCTTCGACGTGCTGTGCACCGGACATGTCCATGTGGTCGACCCGGCGGGCATCGCCGGGAAGACCGGCACCCTCATGCACAGCGCCGCCGGGTCCCTCTTCCAGTGGCGGGACTATCTCAACGCCTACAGCGTCATCGACGTACGCAGCGCCCAGGACCCGCGCGCCTACACCGTGCACGTGCGCAGCTACTACGACGGCCGCGACGCCTTCGACGAGGGCCGCAACGCGGTCGCGGAGGGCCGCCTCGACATCGACTTCACCCCGCTCGCGCGCCCGGCCGACCCCACCACCTCCACCACCGGGTCGGCCACGGCCCCCACCACGGCCCCCACGGCGACGCAGGCCGCCGCACCCGCCGGGCCCGGAGCGGAGCCCGCCGCCGGTGAGACCCCGGTCGCCGAAGCCCCCGTCGGAGGGACCCCCGATGCCCCCGAGGGAGAGGCCCCGGCCGCCGATCCCCCCGTCGCCCTCACCGCCGCCGACCTCGCCGCCGAGTCCCTGGTGGACGCCGTACGCGAACGCTCGCTGATCCTCGGCCCGGAGCGGGAGCAGCTGCCGATGGAGGGGCTGCTGGTCCCGCCGGTGCTGCTGCGGGTGAGCGTCGACCAGTGGATGGCGTTGCAGGACCTGGAGGAGGGCCGGGTCAGCGCCGACGAGATGATCGAGAGCCTCGGCGAACACCGCCACTTCCTGATCGTCGGCGACGAGTACACCGGCCTGACCAGCGCCCTCCAGTGGCTCGCCCACGCCGCCTACCGGCGCGAGCCGCAGTATGTCCCGGTCGTCGTCGACTTCACCGCCGTCGAGAACGGGCCGAGCGGCGTCGAGAAGGAGATCCGCAGACAGCTCGCGGGCGCGGGCATCGCGCTCGGCCGGCGCGACGAACTGCCCCTGCTCGCCCTCGTCGTCGACAACATCGACCCCCGCTCCGAGAAACGCCTGCGGCACCTGCTGAAGTTCCTCGCCCTGCACCCGCGCGACCTCGCCTTCCTCGGCTGCCGTACCACCGCCTCGCACCGCGTCGCCGACGCCATGACCGCCGAGGGCCTCCCCGCCCGCACCCGGCACATCGGCCCCTTCGGCCGCCGTGAGCTGCGCGCCCTGGTCCGGCTGCTGCGCCCCGACGAGTCCGAGGCCGACGTCAACGCGATGCTCGACCTGCTGACCCGCGGCGGACTGCCCCGCACCCCGGTGATGCTGGCCGCGCTGCTGTCCACCGCCGGACAGCAGGACTGGACGACCGGGGCCAACAGCACCGCCATCCTGGAGTCCTACCTGGGCCTGCTGCTGGGCCGGGACGACCCGCGCGTCGACCGCCGCTTCGAACTCGACTTCCTGGCCCTGCGCGACATCGTGGCCTGTGTCAACGAGCACCTCATGCTCACCGGCAAGGACTCACTGCCCCGGATGGAGGCCGAGCAGTATCTGCTGGACTACTTCAAGGGGCTCGGCTGGTCCGAGCCGTCCGGTGTCGTCCTCGACGCCCTCATACACAAGCGGATCCTCACCGAGCGCGACGGCGTCATCCACTTCTGCCAGCCCATGATCCGGCCCCTGCTCGCCGCCTACCGGATGGACGAGTCCACCGAGCTGAAGGAACGGGTGCTGGCCGCCCCGCTGCGGCACGCCCAGGTCATCCGGCACACCGCCGCCCTGCGCCGCAACGACGCCGATCTGCTGAGCACCACCGCCGAGGGCTTCCGGGCGCTGCGCGAACGCCTCGGCGACGGCGGCAACGACCCGTTCTCCGTGCTGGCGACCAAGGAGGGCTGGCTGGAGGACGCCGAAGCCGTCCTCGACGACTTCTTCCCCGCCGACCTCGCCTACGAGTCCGGCAGCCCGCCTCCCGAGGTCCCCGGCGAGTTCCGGGTGATGATGGACGACCTCCAGGACCAGGCCGACGCCATGCAGACCCTTGCCCAGGACCAGCGCCAGGGCGCCGGCTTCAGCCCCACCGAGTTCGAGGCGTACGTCGAGGCGCTGGACCTGCTCGCCGATGTGCTGCGCAGCAGCGAACTGGTCCGCAACCTCGACCTCAAGCGCCAGACACTGCGGCTGTGCCTGAACGGCTACGGGGTGCGCGCCGCGCTGATGGCCGCCGAGTGGAGCAACCGCGACGGCCGCAGCGTCTTCCGTGAGTCCCTCGCCGAGGTCCTGGAGCGCCAGGAGATCTCCGAGGAGGAGTTCGAGAGCTTCATGGGCCGGGTGGAGCTGTATTCGCCGGTCCTGTCCTCCTACTGGGCGCTCTCCCAGGTGCTGGCCAGCGGCAAGCTGTCCCGGCTGACCGGCGAGGCGCTCGGCGAGGGCGAGTTCGTCGAGCAGCCGGGACAGGCGCTGATGGCGGTGCTCCTGATGCGGCACATGGGCGACCGGGACTGGGTCCGGCACGCCTCGGCCGTCGTCAAACGGCACGGCGAGCGGGAGGTGATCGGCGAGATCCTGCGGCTGTTCGCGTTCACCAGCTATCTCCAGCCCGACCTCGGCAAGGACGAACTCGGCCTGCTGGAGACCCTGTTGTGCGACATCGCCGTGCACCGCAAGGAGTTCCCGACCGGCCCCGCCCGCAACTACTCCCGCAACCAGATGGTCCAGGGCATGCGCCAGCGCCGCCTCCAGTCCCTGCAACGCGGCGAGGAGTTCGCCATCGCGCAGGGGATGTGACCCGTGTGGGCTCCGCCCAGCGGGCCCGCACGCTCAATCAAGGCATTTAAACCCAGACATTTAAATCAAGGCGTGATCTAAGGTGTGAGGGTGCGAAAGGTACCTGTTTCCTGGCCATTCGGGTACTTTCGAACGTATGAAGGGCACGCGGGTACGGGATGTCGTCCGTCTGCTGATCGTGCCGGTCGCCGCCGTGCTGGCGGTCCTGGTGGGCGCGCCGGGCGCCCACGCCGCCACCGATCTCTCCAAGGTCGCCGAGTCGCTGCGCGAGGGGCCGGTGTACGTCGACCCCGCAGCGACGGGCATCCTCTCCGACTCCGACGCGCGGGCGCTCGCCGACAAGATCGAGGCGGCGGACAAACCGGTCTTCGTGGCCGTCCTGCCGGCCGGTTACCCCACCCAGAACCTCTTCGAGAACCTTCGCACCCAGACCGGCATCACCGGCCTCTACGGCATCCGGCTCGGTGACCGGTTCGACGCCCGCGCGGACAGCAGCGTGATGAGCCAGCGGGGCGTCACCAACCTGGTCACCGCCGTGCAGAGCGCGGGCGACGCCAAGGCCCAGCTGAACGACTTCGTGGACGACGCCCTGCGCAACGTCGGCGGCACCGCCCCCAGCAGCTGGAGCCAGGGCGGTGGCGGCGACGGCGTGTCGGCCACCGGCCTGATCACCCTCGGCGGCGTCCTCGCGGCCGGCGGGGTGACCGCGTACGCCCTGGTCCGGCGTAACCGCACCCGCCATGAGCAGGAGCAGCGGGCCGCCCTTGAGAAGCTGGCGGTCGTCGTGGACGAGGACATCACCGCCTTCGGCGAGGAACTCGACCGGCTCGATTTCCACCCCGCCGAGCCCCGCGCCGACGACGCCATGCGCGCCGACTACGAGCGTGCCCTGGACGCCTACGAACAGGCCAAGTCCCTGATGTCCGCCGCGACCCGCCCCGAGGACGTGCGCGCGGTGACCCAGGCCCTGGAGGACGGCCGCTTCTCGCTCGCCCTGCTCGCCGCCCGCCGCGAGGGCACCCCGCTGCCCGAACGCCGCCCGCCCTGCTTCTTCGACCCGCGCCACGGCCCGTCCGTCGCCGACGTCACCTGGACCCCGCCCGGCGGCGCCACCCGCGAGGTGCCGGTCTGCGCGGCCGACCGCACCCGGCTGGAGGAGGGCGAGCCACCGCAGATCCGTGAGGTCGAGACGGCGGGCGGACGCCGCCCGTACTGGGACGCCGGACCCGCCTACGGCCCCTGGGCCGGCGGCTACTTCGGCGGCGGCCTCCTGCCCGGCCTGCTCCTCGGCACCCTCCTCGGCAGCGCCATGGCCACCCCGTCCTACGCCGCCGACTACGGCTCCGGCTACGGCGACTTCGGCGCCGCCGGCCACCAGGGCGGCGAGGTCTCGGGCGCGGACTTCGACCCCGGCGACTTCGACGGCGGCTTCGGCGGGGGAGGCGACTTCGGGGGTGGCGGGGGGTTCGGCGGGGGTGACTTCGGCGGAGGGTTCTGAAGCACCGAGGTGCCGAAGCACCGAGGTGCCGAAGGAGCCCCGTATAGGACCGCTTCTGTCCTACTCCCGCCCTACGGTGGCGTCCATGACGACTCCGGACGGCACCACCCCGCTCCCCTTCGCCTCCGTCGACGCGTTGGACTCCTGGCTCGCCGGGCATCCGGCGCCGTATCCAGGGCTGTGGGTGAAGGTCGCGAAGAAGGACTCCGGCGTGCCCTCGGTCAGCTGGGAGGACGTCAATGACGTGGCCCTGTGCCATGGCTGGATCACCGGTCAGCGGCGGTCGCTGGACGAGACGTACTACCTCCAGCGCATCACCCCACGCCGGCGCGGCAGCCAGTGGTCGATGGTCAATGTGCGCCGGGTGGCCGAACTGGAGGCGGCGGGCCGGATGCGGTCCGCCGGTCGTGCCGAGGTGGCGGCGGCCCGGGCGGACGGCCGCTGGGCGGTGGCGTACGAGTCACAGCGCAACGCGACCGTGCCGGACGACCTGGCGGCGGCGCTGGAGCGCAGTCCCGGGGCCCGGGCGGCCTTCGACCGGCTCGGCAAGACCGACCGGTTTCTCGTCGGCCTGAGGCTGCAACGGACCCGTACCGCGCGCGGGCGGGCGTCGCGGCTGGCGGCGGAGGTGGCGCGACTGGAGGCCCAGGGGACCACGGAAGCCATGGAGGCCGAGGAGACCACGGAGGCCGAGTAGGGGGGGACACGCGAAGGCCGCCCCGGAGGGCGGCCCGCGACCGGCGGTCGAGCGGCGGTGAGTTGGCGGTCAGGCGCTCTTGATCGCCGAGATGTCGAAGTTCAGCTTGATCTTGTCGGAGACCAGGAAGCCGCCGGTCTCCAGCGCCGCGTTCCAGGTCAGGCCCCACTCCGAGCGCTTGATCTCGGTCTTGCCCTCGAACCCGACGCGCTCGTTGCCGAACGGGTCCTTGGCGGCGCCGTTGAACTCCAGGTCGATGGTGATCGGCTTGGTGACACCGAGGACGGAGAGATCGCCGGTGATCCGGTAGTCGTCGTCACCGACGGCCTCGGCCCTGGTGGAACGGAAGGTCATCGTCGGGAACTCGTCGATCTTGAAGAAGTCCGAACTCTTCAGGTGGCCGTCACGGTCGGCGTTGCCCGTGTCCACGCTCTCCATCTTCACGTCGATGGCCGCAGTGGACTTGGCCGGGTCGTCGCCGTCGAGGTGCAGCGTGCCGGTGAAGTCGAGGAACTTCCCCTTGACGTTGGTCACCATGGCGTGCCGGGCGGTGAAGCCGATGGTGGTGTGGGCGGGGTCGAGGGTGTACTCGCCGCTCACTGTGCTGAGGTCGGTCATGGCGTGCTCCCTGGGACAAGGCGGCCGAAGCCGTTCGGTCGAATCGGTGGAACCGGTTGAATCGATCGGGTCGATCGGGTCGATCGGTCGAATCAGTTGAATGTTCAAGGATTCCTGTGATGCTGACCCTAGACCCATTCGGTTCAAGTTTCAACATCGAGGGGGGTGTGTTGCGCATCCTTGTCTTCTGCTTGCCTGTGCGTGCCCTGTTGTGTGCTCGTCGGGGGTTCGCTGTCTGCTGGAAGCGTGCCGCACAAACCGCCCCCGGACGCCCCGCATCACTCCGGCGACGGCATGCCGCCGACCGGAATGCGGGTCGGCACTCGGGTGACCCCTTTGTGCGACCCCCACAAGGCCCACGCCGTCTGAGCAGTCGGAACGCCTGCATAACGGTGAGGTTCTGTTCAGTGGTACCAGGAAAACGGGCCGGAGACTGTACGGAGTCGACGGCTCGCTTTCCTTGGCGGAGTTCGTAAGGTCGCTACATGACCGTTTTGGAAGAGACGACGGGTGATCCCACCGGCGAGCCGACGGACGCGCGCGGGCGCGTCGCCGAGCTGCACGAGATCCGTGCGCAGGCGGTCGCCGGGCCCAGCGAGAAGGCGACCGCGGCACAGCACGCCAAGGGCAAGCTGACCGCCCGGGAGCGCATCGAGCTGCTGCTGGACGCCGGGTCCTTCCAGGAGGTCGAGCAACTGCGCCGGCACCGCGCGTCCGGCTTCGGCCTGGAGGCGAAGAAGCCGTACACGGACGGTGTGATCACCGGCTGGGGCACGGTCGAGGGCCGTACGGTCTTCGTCTACGCGCATGACTTCCGGATCTTCGGCGGCGCGCTGGGCGAGGCCCACGCCACCAAGATCCACAAGATCATGGACATGGCCATCGCGGCCGGTGCCCCGCTGGTCTCCCTCAACGACGGCGCGGGCGCCCGTATCCAGGAGGGCGTGAGCGCGCTCGCCGGCTACGGCGGCATCTTCCAGCGCAACACCAAGGCGTCCGGCGTCATCCCGCAGATCTCGGTGATGCTCGGCCCGTGCGCGGGCGGCGCGGCCTACAGCCCCGCCCTCACCGACTTCGTGTTCATGGTCCGCGAGACCTCGCAGATGTTCATCACCGGCCCGGACGTCGTCAAGGCGGTCACCGGCGAGGAGATCACCCAGAACGGCCTCGGCGGCGCGGACGTGCACGCCGAGACCTCCGGCGTCTGCCACTTCGCGTACGACGACGAGGAGACCTGCATCGCCGAGGTGCGCTACCTCCTGTCGCTGCTGCCGCAGAACAACCGCGAGAACCCGCCCCGGGTCGAGGCCACCGACCCCGTGGACCGCCGCAGCGAGGTGCTGCTGGACCTGGTCCCGGCGGACGGCAACCGGCCCTACGACATGGCGAAGGTGATCGAGGAGATCGTCGACGACGGCGACTTCCTGGAGGTCCACGAGCGCTGGGCGCGGAACATCATCTGCGCCCTGGGCCGGATCGACGGACAGGCCGTCGGCATCGTCGCCAACCAGCCGCAGGTCCTCGCGGGCGTCCTGGACATCGAGGCGTCGGAAAAAGCTGCGCGCTTTGTGCAGATGTGTGACGCTTTCAATGTCCCGATCATCACGTTCCTGGATGTCCCCGGCTTTCTGCCCGGGGTTGACCAGGAGCACGGCGGAATCATCCGCCACGGAGCGAAGTTGCTGTACGCGTACTGCAACGCCACCGTGCCGAGGATCTCCCTGATCCTGCGTAAGGCGTACGGAGGTGCGTACATCGTCATGGACAGCCAGTCCATCGGCGCCGACCTCACCTACGCCTGGCCGACCAACGAGATCGCCGTGATGGGCGCCGAAGGTGCCGCCAACGTCATCTTCCGCCGGCAGATCGCCGGTGCCGAGGACCCCGAGGCCATGCGGGCCCGCATGGTCAAGGAGTACAAGTCGGAACTGATGCACCCGTACTACGCGGCCGAGCGCGGTCTGGTCGACGACGTCATCGACCCCGCCGAGACCCGTGAGGTGCTGGCCAGGTCCCTGGCGATGCTGCACACCAAGCACGCCGACCTGCCGTCCCGCAAGCACGGCAATCCCCCGCAGTAACCAAGCGGACCCTCCGCGGCAACCCCGCGGACCCCTCTCCCACGGAGACTGAAGCCATGAACTCCCCTGACATCCGCGTCGAGAAGGGCCATGCCGAGCCCGAGGAGGTCGCCGCCATCACGGCGATCCTGCTGGCCCGTGCCGCCGTCCACTCCGCCACCCCGGCGGCGCCGGCCCACAACGGCCCCGCCCGCGCGGCCTGGCGCCGCCTGGAGCGCGAGCCCGGCTTCCGAGCCCCCCACAGCTGGCGCTGACCCACCCGCCCAACGCAAGGGCCCCTCTCCACCAGGAGAGGGGCCCTTCCGTTCTTGCTTCTGTCTTTGGTCTTTTAGGGGCGCGGGGAACTGCGCGACCAACCACGAAGTACCCGCACCCGGCACACAACCGAGCGCGGCACCCCATCGGCCGAGTCACACCTACCTCAGCCGAGCCATCAACGCATGCTCGACCAACGTGATGAGCGTCGACTTCGCATCGGCCCGATGCCGCGCATCCGTGATGATGATCGGCGTATCCGGCCCGATCTGAAGAGCCTCCCGCACCTCGTCCGGCGAATACGGCTGATTCCCGTCAAACCCGTTCAGCGCGATGACAAAAGGCAGCCCGCTGTTCTCGAAGTAGTCGACAGCCGGGAAGCAGTCGGCGAGCCTCCGGGTGTCGACCAGCACGACCGCGCCGATCGCACCGCGCACGAGGTCGTCCCACATGAACCAGAAACGGTCCTGTCCGGGCGTACCGAACAGGTACAGGATCAGATCCTGGTCGAGCGTGATCCGGCCGAAGTCCATTGCGACCGTGGTGGTCGTCTTGTCCCCGGTGTGGGTGAGGTCGTCGATGCCCGCTGACGCGGACGTCATGACGGCCTCGGTGCGCAGCGGGTTGATCTCCGAGACGGCGCCGACGAACGTGGTCTTGCCCACGCCGAAGCCGCCCGCCACCACGATCTTCGCGGAGGTGGTGGAGCGACTCTGAGCAACCTGCCCTCCGCTAGAGCTTGCGAAGTCCACTGAGCACCCTTTCGAGCAGTGTCACGTCTGGCTGGCCGCCGGCGTTCTCGTCGCCGCCGGGCTGATGGATGGCTACCAGTCCCGCCTCCGCCAAGTCGGCGACGAGGATCCTGGCCACGCCGAGGGGGATCGAGAGCAGCGCCGATACCTCGGCCACCGACTTGATCTCCCGGCACAGGTTGCAGATCCGCTGATGCTCGGGCAACTGCCCGTGCAACTGGTGCGGAGCCGCGGTGGTGTGCACCAGCGCCTCGATGGCGAGCTGGTACCGCGGCCTGGTGCGACCGCCCGTCATGGCGTACGGGCGCACCAGGGGGTTGTTCATCGACCCGGCGGGCGCCGGCTCAGGGTGACGGCGCTGCGGCTGCACGGGCTGGATGCGCGGGGCACCCGGCTGACCGTACGGCGAGTGACCTGGGCCCTGGGGTGCGTACGGCTGCCGGTGGCTGGGGGTGGAGGGAAAGTTGTACGGGTTCGCGGAACCGTCGCCATGCCCCTGGCCGGGGCCGTACGACCAATTGTCCGAGAACGAACCGCCTGGGGATGTTGCCACTTTCTCCTCCTCCGACTGTGCCTCTGTGCCGGGGCACCCATCGCTGTGGAGCCGCGTCCCGAAACCTTACGGCCACGGGACCCGAAAACGCACCGTCTGTCTGTTAGTTGAGCAGGCTCCCCTGGAGTTCCGCCCGGAGATCCGGCGTCAGCACCGTGCCCGCCCGGTCGACCAGCAGCGCCATCTCGTATCCGATGAGACCGATGTCCGCCTCCGGGTGGGCCAGCACCGCGAGCGAGGATCCGTCGGAGATGGACATGATGAAGAGAAAGCCCCGCTCCATCTCCACGACCGTCTGATTCACGCTGCCGCCCTCGAAGATGCGCGAGGCACCAGCGGTCAGCGAGGTCAGACCGGAGGCGACGGCCGCGAGCTGGTCGGCGCGGTCGCGGGGAAAGCCTTCGGACATCGCCAGAAGGAGTCCGTCGGCGGAGACCACCACCGTGTGCGACACCCCGGGGGTGTTGTCCACGAAGTTGGTGATCAACCAGTTCAGGTTCTGTGCCGCCTGGCTCATCGGGCTCACACTAACGCTCCTGGTTGTAGGTGCTGTCAGGACCACCGTGCTGCTCGCTGGTGGCCTGGCCGTTCTTGTCGCTTCCTGCACTGCGTCCCCGCTGGACCCCCCGGCGCAGGTTGCTCAACCTGCCCCGGACGTCCTCGGGGGCGCGGGAGACCTGTGCGCCGCCCTGCGGGGTGGTCTCCGCGGCGCCCTCGACCAGATTGGCCTTGGGCACCCGCCGCGGCAGACCGGAGGAGGTGACTCCACCCGCCTTGGGCTTGCGGAGCTGCGCGGCCTGCTGCCAGCGCTCGTCGTTCGCCGAGCGCCAGCTGTCCTGGGCCGTGCCGTTCGCCGCGGGAGCCGTCGCCTCCCGGTTCATGGGACGACCCGCGCCCGCGCCGCCGGCGGAGGAGCCGCGGCGCGGAAGTCCGGCGTCGGTCAGCTCATGCCCGGGGGAAGGGGCCGGTCCCGGACGTTCGAAGCCTACGCTTTCCCGTTCGGCCGCGTCAGCGACCTGCACGGATTCCGCTTCCGGAGCGTACTGGTCCGGATAGCCGTTCCGGTAGCCGCTCGGCTGGGGCCAGTCGTCCTGGTAGGACCGCTCCTCCTGGTAGGGCTGCTCCTCGTGGGCGTAGGACTGCTCTTCCTGGGCGGGGTAGCCGTTCTGCCCGGTGGGCTGCGGCCCGCTCTGCGGCTGCTCCGGGTAGGCGGTGTCCGGGTAGGCGGTGTCCGGGTAGCCGCCGGACGCCGGGTAGCCCTCGCCGCGCGGCAGGTCACCGTTCGGCGCGAAGTACTGCTCGTCGTACGCAGGCTGCTGCGGTACGAAGGTGTCCTGCTGTCCGGTGTGGTCGAGCTGCCCGGTGCCGTTGCCGTCGTAACCGGCGGCCGTGATGCTGTACCCCGGGGTGCCGGTGGCGTCTCCGTTGCCGTAGGACTGCGGCCGCGGCTGCTGCGCGCCGAGTTCGTCGTACGCCGGAGTGTTCTGTCCGGGCTGCTGGGACTGCGTCTCCGGGGCCGGGCGGCGCTCGTCGCCCACCGGGGAGCGGCCGGCCGGGTCGAGGTCGCGTGGATCGTCGGGGGTCTCGGTGTAACGGCTGTCGTCGAAGCCGAGGTCGGCGGCGGTGAGCTGCGGTTGCGGCTGCGCCTGCTGCGGCCGGCCGAAGCCCTCGCCGCCGGGGAAGCCCTGCCCCGGTTGACTCTGCCCCGGGAGGTTCTGCCCGGGGACGCTCTGCCCACGGAAGCCCTGCTCCGTGAAGCCCTGCTCCGGCGTGTTCTGCGCCGCGAAGTTCTGCTCGGGGATGATCTGCGGGACCGTGAACTCCTCGCGCCCCAGCGGGACCTCGCCGCCACCGCCATGGGTGATGGCGTCCGGGAGCATGACCAGCGAGGTGGTGCCGGCCTGCTCGCCGGAGGGGCGCAGCTGGACCCGGATGCCGTGCCGGTCGGACAGCCGGCCGACCACGAACAGGCCCATGCGCTGCGAGATCGCGGCGTCCACGGTCGGCGGGTTGGCCAGCTTGTGGTTGATGTCCGCGAAGTCCTCGGCGGTCAGGCCGATGCCCTTGTCATGGATCTCGATCATCACGCGGCCGTCGGGCAGCCGGGTCGCGGTGACCTTGACCTTGGTCTGCGGGGAGGAGAACGTGGTGGCGTTCTCCAGCAGCTCGGCCAGCAGATGCACCAGGTCGGTCACGGCCCGGCCGTGGATCTCGGCCTCGGGGACGCCCTGGAGTTCGATGCGCTCGTACTGCTCCACCTCGGAGGCGGCGGCGCGCAGCACGTCCACCAGCGGGACCGGCTGGTCCCAGCGGCGGCCGGGTTCCTCGCCCGCGAGGACCAGGAGGTTCTCGCCGTTGCGGCGCATCCGGGTGGCCAGATGGTCCAGCCGGAAGAGATTCTCCAGCTGGTCCGGGTCGGCCTCGTTGTTCTCCAGGTCGGTGATCAGGGTCAGCTGGCCCTCGATCAGCGACTGGTTGCGGCGCGAGAGGTTGGTGAAGATCGCGTTGATGTTGCCCCGCAGCAGGGCCTGCTCGGCGGCCAGCCGGACGGCCTCGCGGTGCACCTGGTCGAACGCGCGGGCGACCTCGCCGATCTCGTCGGTCGAGGTGATCGGGATCGGCGCGACCCGGGTGTCCACCCGGCCGGGGTCGGTGCGCGAGAGCTGGTCGACCAGCATCGGCAGCCGCTGCTCGGCGATGCCGAACGCGGCGTTGCGCAGCCGGCGCATGGAGCGGCTCATCTGGCGGGCCACCATGCCGGCCAGGATGAACGCGGCGAGCAGCGCGACGACAACGATGGCGCCGGTGACGATGGCGTCCCGTCGCGCGTTGTCGGCCACGGTCGCGGCCTCGGTGACCGCCTTGTCGACGAGTTCCTTCTCGATCTGGTCGTAGCCCTCGAACTTGGCGGTGGCCACGCCCAGCCAGGTGGTGGCGGTGACCCCGCGCTCGTCCAGCGCGTCGGTGTCCAGACCGCCCGCGATGCCCTGGAGCATGGTGTCCGCGAGCGGCATCGGGGTGTAGACCCCGCCCTGCGTGGACGTCCCGGCGTCGACGGCCTCTCCCTGGTCGCCGACCTCCTCGCGCTTCTCGGCCATGACGGCGTTCAGCCGCTCGACGTCCACGTCGTCGGCACCGGAGACGAACTCGTTGACCGCGATGCCTTCGAGGTAGCGGTAGGAGGCGAGGGAGATCTGCTGCTGGGCGGCGACGGTCTCCTCCTCGGCCGGGCGCACCAGCAGATGCATGCCGATCGCGCGCTCCAGCGAGGCGGCGGCCTTCGCGAGCGAGATGGCGTAGACATTACGGCCGTAGACGGTGACGTTTCCGGTGCCGAGGCCGAGTTCGTTGGCGAACTCCATCAGCGAGTG
Source organism: Streptomyces sp. NPDC056734 (assembly GCF_042790455.1). Lineage (NCBI taxonomy): Bacteria > Bacillati > Actinomycetota > Actinomycetes > Kitasatosporales > Streptomycetaceae > Streptomyces > Streptomyces sp. NPDC056734. The sequence goes on along the minus strand of NZ_JBHTZD010000009.1, from coordinate 218,833 downwards.
CTGGACCGCGACGTAGCCCTCTTCGGTGGCCGTCGGGTCCATGGCGGGGGTGTAGGCGCGCTCCCGCAGATCGGCGAGCTTGGTCTCGTTGGAGCGGAACAGTTCCATCCGGCGGTCGAGGCGGGCGGTGCTCGGCAGATCCTGGGCGACCTGGTCGAAGTTCTGCTTGGCGGCGTCGGTGTCGGCGCGGAGCTTCTTGACCGCGTCCGTCTCGCCCTTGCCGGTGAGCAGATCGGCGGCGGACAGATCACGCTCGTTGAGCAGCGCCTGGCCGTACTCGTCGGCGGCGCGGACCAGGAGCGCCACCTTGTGCGCGTCCTCGGCCTCCTGCCAGGTGCCGATCGAGCTGTTCACCTGGAAGCCGCCCATGACGAGCCCGACCAGCACGGGTATGAGCAGGATCGCGTTCAGTCGGGTGGGCACCCGCCAGTTGCGCGGCGAGAGCCGGCCGCCGGTCCGGACAGGCGTGGCCGCTGCGGACACCGCGCCCGGCGCCGCTCCGCGCGGCGGCGGGGTGAAGTTGCCCCGGGCCGGTGGCTCGGGGCCCTTGTTGCTTCGCCTCACTCGACCAACAACCTCTCGGCGGTCGGCACCGTTGTCGTGCCGCAGTGTCTCAGAGCCCGTTCGCCATCGACGGGGAGTACGTCATTGACCGATGGGCAGTCCAGGCATTCCAGCACGTCATCCAGGACTCCTCCAAACATGGGGAACCCTGGATTCCAGGTGATGTAAGTCCCAGATAAAACGGTCATAAAGAGCGAGCCCCGTCAAAAGACGGGGCTGTTGTGCGCATAGCGACACCGCTCGGCAACGACGCGTTGCCGTACCACCCGATTCCTCTGCCGAAACGTTATGAACACCGAAGCCGACCGTGTCAAAGGCCACAGTCGGCTCCGAAATGTCTACGACAACTGCCCTGTGCGCCTGCGGACTTGAGGACTACCTCAGCCGCGCCATCAGGGCGTGCTCCACCAGCGTGATCAGCGCGGACTTCGCGTCGGCCCGATGCCGCGCATCCGTGATGATGATCGGGGTGTCCGGCCCGATCTGCAAGGCTTCCCGCACTTCATCGGGGCTGTAGGGCTGCTGTCCGTCGAATCCGTTGAGCGCCACGACGAACGGCAGCCCGCTGTTCTCGAAGTAGTCGACAGCCGGGAAGCAGTCGGCGAGCCTCCGGGTGTCGACCAGCACGACCGCGCCGATCGCGCCGCGCACGAGGTCGTCCCACATGAACCAGAAACGGTCCTGTCCGGGCGTACCGAACAAGTAGAGGATCAGATCCTGGTCCAGGGTGATCCGGCCGAAGTCCATGGCCACGGTGGTCGTGGTCTTGTCCCCGGTGTGGGTGAGGTCGTCGATGCCCGCTGACGCGGACGTCATGACGGCCTCGGTGCGCAGCGGGTTGATCTCCGAGACGGCGCCGACGAACGTGGTCTTGCCCACGCCGAAGCCGCCCGCCACCACGATCTTCGCGGAGGTGGTGGAGCGGCCCGGTGCCGCCGGCCCGGCACTAGAGCTTGCGAAGTCCACTGAGCACCCTTTCGAGCAGTGTCACATCGGGCGCACCGGTGGTCTCGTCGCCGCCCGGCTGATGGATGGCGACCAGCCCGGCCTCGGCGAGGTCGGCGACAAGGATCCGGGCGACGCCCAGCGGCATGGTGAGCAGCGCCGAGACCTCGGCCACCGACTTCACCTCACGGCACAGATGGCAGATGCGCTGGTGCTCCGGAAGGAGCCCCATGAGCGCTGCCGGGTCGGCCGTGGTGCTGATCAGCGCCTCGATGGCGAGCTGGTAGCGCGGCCGGGTCCGGCCGCCGGTCATGGCGTACGGACGTACCAGCGGCTCGTTGCCCTCGTCCCCGTACGCCTCTGTGTACGGATCGTGAGGAGCGGTGGGCGGGGTCATGAATCCTCCGGGCGGGACAGCATGTGGGTCAGTCGTGCTATCTGACGAGGCCGGTGGGGGGAGTGTGACGGCCGGATGTCGATGTGGTGTGACGGGTGGATCCAGAGCCGGTCAGTGAAGCAGACTTCCCTGCAGTTCGGCACGCAGGTCGGGGGTGAGGACGGCACCCGCGCGGTCGACCAGGAGAGTCATCTCGTAGCCGACCAGGCCGATGTCGCACTCGGGGTGCGCGAGCACGGCGAGGGACGAGCCGTCCGAGACGGACATGAGGAAGAGGAAACCTCGCTCCATCTCCACCACGGTCTGCGCCACACTGCCGCCCTCGAAGATCCGGGACGCGCCGGCCGTCAGCGAGGTGAGTCCCGACGCGACCGCCGCCAGCTGGTCCGCGCGGTCGCGTGGAAAGCCCTCCGACATCGCCAGGAGGAGGCCGTCGGCGGACACGACGACGGTGTGGGACACCCCGGGGGTGTTGTCCACGAAGTTGGTGATCAACCAGTTCAGGTTCTGTGCCGCCTGGCTCATCGGGCTCAACTAACGCTCCTGCTGGTGAGTGGGGCTCGGGAAGCTGCCCGTCTGACCGGTGGTGCCACCGGCCTGACGGCCTTGCGCGATGCCCCTACGGAGGTTGGTCAGCCGGCCGCGCACGTCCTGGGGGGCGCGCGAGACCTGCGGACCGCTCTGCTGCGGCTGCTGCTGAGCCGTGCCCGGGACCAGGTTGGCCCGGGGCACCCGGCGTGGGAGGCCGGACGTCGTCACACCGCCCGCGGCGGGCTGCCGCACCCGCTCGGCACGGCGGACCAGCTCGTCATTGGGCGAGCTGCGCCAGGAGCCGCTGGCGGCGGGACGCTGCGGGGGAGCGGCCGGCGGCTCCTGCGGGGCGGGAGCGCCACCACCGTCACCGGCGGCGCGCTGCTCCTGCTGGCCGCGGAACCAGTCCGTCTCCAGCGTGTCGAACAGCGGCGTACGCCCGTCACCGGGCCCGGAGGCCGGGGGCAGCGCCTCCGGTTCACGGACCGGCCGCTGCGGGATCTGCGGGCGCTCGAACTGACCGGTGTGCTGCGGGCTCTGCGGTCCGCCCTGCGGTCCGCCCTGCGGTCCGCTCGGCCGGCCACGGTACTGCCCCGGCACGGCGTGCCGCCCCGTGTCCTCACGACCCGGCACCGGGAACTGACCCGAGGAGCCGCTGTCGTACCCCTGAGGTACGGGCGTCTGACCGGTGGAGCCGTTGTCGTACCCCTGCTCCCTGGCGAACTGCCCGGTGGAGCCGCTGTCATAGCCCTGCGGTACGGGCGGAGTCTGACCGGTGGAGCCGTTGTCGTACCCCTGGGGTACGGGCGTCTGACCCGTGGAGCCGCTGTCGTACCCCTGCGGCACCGGGGTCCGGCCGTCGTGGCTTTGCGGCGCCGGGGTCTGTCCGGGCGTACCGAAGACATCGGAGCGGACGAACGGCCCGCCCCCCGGACGCCCGCCACCCGCACCCGGCTGGGCGAACGGGTCGGCCTCGCGCGGGACGCTCCCACCGGGCCGCGAGAGGTGGCCGCTGTCCTGCGGGTCGCTCCCACCGGGCCGCGGGAACTGCCCGGTGTCCTGCGGGGCATCCGTACCGGGCCGCGGGAACCGGCCCGTGTCCTGCGGGGCGTCGGTGCCGGGCGCGGCGAACCGGCCCGCGTCCGGACCCGGGTACTGCGCGGTCGGCTGCGGCGTCCCCGCCTCGACGCGCGGCATCTCGGTGGTCGCGCCGGGACCCTGCCGGTCGTCCACCCGCGGCATCCGCGAGGTGCGCGCGCTGTCCGGCTCGTCATGGCCGCGCGGGGCGTCCAGCGAGGCCGGTGTCAGCGGGGGCTGCGCGTTCTCGTCGCTCCAGCCGGGCCGCTGCGCCGGGTTGCCACCGGGCAGCTCGGCCCGCGGCCCGCCGCGCGGCGGCAACTGCGGCTGACGCCCGCGCGATCCCTGACCGTCCCCGGCCCCACCCCGCTGCGGCAGTACGGGACCCCGCCCGCCGCCGAACATGTCCTGGCCCGGCGTGCCCGTACCGGCCGCCTGAAGTCCCTGCGGGGCCCCCTGCGCCTGACCGCCGAAACCGGCACCCGCCCCGGCGGGCTGCGGCCGGCCCTGCGGCCCCCGCGCTCCACCCGGCGCGGCGGATCCGCCCGGCCGCCCGCCCGGGTCACCGGGCAGCGCGGCGCGCGGCCCCTGACCGGGAGCGAGCCGGCCCGCGGTCGCGCCCGCACCGGCACCCACGGCCCCCGGCCGGCGGGCCGCGGCCACCCCGGCGGCGGCCTGCGCGGCGCCCGGACCACCGGGACCGCCCGGACCACCCGGGGCCCCGGGCTGACCGGGCTTGCCCTGCGGCCTCTTGCCGCCCTGGGCGACATCGACGGGCAGCATGACCAGCGCGGTCGTACCACCGGAGTCGGACGGGCGCAGCTGGATGCGGATGCCGTGGCGCTGGGACAGCCGGCCGACCACGAACAGACCCATGCGGCGGGAGACGGAGACATCCACGGTGGGCGGCGAGGCGAGCCGTTCGTTGATCGCCGCGAGGTCCTCGGGGGACAGGCCGATACCGGTGTCGTGGATCTCGATCAGCACCCGCCCGTCGGGCAGCGCGTGACCGGTGACCTTGACCTTGGTCTGCGGGGAGGAGAACGAGGTGGCGTTCTCCAGCAGTTCGGCGAGCAGGTGCACGAGGTCGTTGACGACCCGCCCGGCCACCTCGGTGGTGGGCACGGACGACAGCTCGATCCGCTCGTACTGCTCCACCTCGGACGCGGCGGCACGCAGCACGTCGACCAGCGGCACCGGGCGGGTCCAGCGCCGCCCCGGCTCCTCACCGGCGAGGACGAGGAGGTTCTCGCCGTTACGGCGCATACGGGTGGCGAGGTGGTCCAGCTTGAACAGCGAGGCCAGCTGGTCCGGGTCCGCCTCGCGCGACTCCAGCTCGGAGATCAGCGACAGCTGGCGCTGGATCAGGCCCTGGGAGCGGCGCGAGAGGTTGGTGAACATCGCGTTGACGTTGCCCCGCAGCAGGGCCTGCTCGGCCGCCAGCCGGACCGCCTCGCGGTGCACGTCGTCGAAGGCCGCGGCGACCTGGCCGATCTCGTCGCGCGAATGCACACCGACCGACTCCACGGACGTGTCGACGTCCTGCGGGTCGGTCTCGGAGAGCTGCTTGACCAGCTCGGGCAGCCGGTCCTGGGCCACCTTGGTGGCGGTCTCCTGGAGCCGGCGCAGCGAACGGATCATGGACCGGGCGACGACGAACGCGCCGACCAGCGAGACACCGAGGACGAGCAGGATCAGCGCACCGGAGATGTACGCCTCGCGCTCGGAGTCGCTGCGCAGCGTACGGGCGGTCTGCTCCAGGTCCTCCAGCAGGCCCCGCTCGATGTTGCTCATCTGCTGGATCTTGGTGGAGCTGTCGTCCAGCCAGTCCTGGTACGAGCGATTGGGCCGGTCGGCGAGACCTTCCGTACTGCTCAGCGCGCGCGAGGCGTAGGTGTCGGTCGCATCGATGATCGCGTTGCCCTCTTCGATGGGCTTGAGCAGTTCGGCGGCCGACTCGTCGCCGTAGATGCTGCGGAAGCTGCTCAGCTCCGAGGACTCGCTCTCCAGCGCGGACTCGGCGTAGAGCCGGTCGTTCTCGGAGAGGTCACCGGCGGTGGCCGTGTTCGCGGGCAGGGCCGCCGCGATCACCGCGCGCTGGATGGAGGCGTACTCCTTGGCCGAGGAGAAGGCCGCGAGGGTACGGGTGCGCGCGATCATCTCCGGGTTGCTGGTGGCCTCGGCCATGTCCTGGGAGAGGTCCAGCAGATGGCTGATCAGCCGGTGGTAGGCGTCGACCGTCTGGGTCGAGTTGTCCTCCGCCTCGTACGCGGTGTTGCGGATCCGGGCGAGGGTGCCGAGTTCGCCGACCAGGCCGACCAGGGTGTCGCGGACGCCTTCGAGGTTGCCCTCGCGGGCGGCGGTGTCGATGTCCTCCGAGGCGTTGACGAAGTTCTCGACGGCCCGGTCGGTCCTGTCCTGGAGTCCCTTGACCGTGACGGCGGCGGAGGTCGAGTCGTTCGCCAGCGGGCCGGCGGACTTGTCGCGCTCCTCCTGGAGCGCGGTGGCCAGCTCCGTGGCCTGCTTGGTCATGTCCGTCAGCAGCTGCATGTTGTCGAGCTGCTGCATGTCGTCCATCGACTGGTCGATACGCAGGGCGCCGAGGGAGGTGGCGGCGACCACGGGGAGGGTCAGCAGGGCCACCAGGCGGGTGGAGATGCGCCAGTTGCGCAGCGCTATTCGCGGGCCGGGGCCGGACGCCCCCTTGGGGGGCTTCGCCGGCGGGGCGGGCGCGGCGGGCGGGGTCGCGGTCGCGCGTCCGGGGCGTTCACCACCGTCCGCTGCGGGTGCGGTCCGGCCTGGGTTCTGGGCGTGCTGGGGCGAGGAGCTGACGGCCATCGGGCCAGTCCCGCCATGCGGCTCCGGCTTCGCCGAAGCGCTGCCATCCCTCTTGAAACGTCCCTGCACTAGCGTCGCAACCTCTGGACCAGGCGCCCTTCCGGGTGAGCGGACGGACGGTGTCGGCGTGGTCGGGAACGCCCTGAATACGTCCCCGCGTGGTCGTCAGTGACCGGCGCTGGCTCCCCCTCATCTCGCCGCCACTCGGCGCGCGTTCTGCGCCCCCTGCGCGCCGGCTCGATCCTGCGGCGGTCCGTGGAATTCCAGCACAGTGCCGCATCTCCAACAAGGCCAGTTGGTCAGGCTGTGACATCTGTGACTGCATGTGAGGGGCGGGTCACCGGGCGTGGGTCAATGTATCCCGTATATCGGGCATACCCGAGCGAGTCGCCTGTGGGCTCCGGGTGTCCCAGACGCCATGATCAGGAGCGGAATGCTCGCTTCGGTAAGTCAATGTCCGATTCATTACTGTGCGGTAGTAGGTGGGAATGTGTGGTTTTGGGGGTGACGTCGTGAGCAAACTCACATGTCGATCAGGAGGTCTTCGCCCCGTCGGAGGGGAATTGGATGTTTAGCCTGACGCTTTACAAGAGGTGACACTCTGACAACCCGGCGTACCCGAGGCGGCCCCGGCGGCCTCCGGCCGCCCGAAGACGACAAGGTCCCGGTACAACGGTGAAGACGACGATGATGTTCCGCCCGATAGCCAATCCGCGGCGCACGACGCTGGTGCACCTGGAGGACGCCGACGCCTTGCAGCCCCCGGAGCCGGAGCACCCCGTGGACCTCCCCACCCAGACCGCCAACCCCCGCCGCACGATCCTCATGGAGGCCCCGCCCTCCAGGACCCCGGCCATCTGAGCACACCCGAGGGCCGCCCCGGTTTCCGGGGCGGCCCTCGCGTTTCCCCCGGACCCCCTCACCTCGTCCAAATCGCCGCGCGAAGCCCGCCCCCCGTACCGGGATAGCCTGGGGTGTCAGACTTCGGACAGGTCAGGTGAGGGGCGCGAGGATCCCGTGCGTATCGCAAGGTTTTCCATCGACGGGAATGTCGCCTTCGGCGCGGTCGAGGGCGATCGGCCCGACCAGCTCGTCCTGGACATCATCAAGGGCATCCCGTTCGCGGACCACGAGCTGTCCGGCACGAAGGTCCCGCTGAACAAGGTGCGGCTGCTGCCGCCGGTGCTGCCCAGCAAGGTCATCGCCTTCGGGCGCAACTACGCCGAGCACGCACGGGAACTCGGCAACGAGGTGCCCGACGAGCCGTTCGCCTTCCTCAAGCCCTCCACCTCCGTCATCGGCTCCGGCGACGACATCCAGTACCCCTCCTTCTCCCAGGAGGTGCACTACGAGGCCGAGCTGGCCGTCGTGATCGGCCGGCTGTGCCGGGAGGTCCCGCGCGAACGCGTCCAGGACGTCATCCTCGGCTACACCTGCGCCAACGACGTCACCGCCCGGGACGTGCAGAAGCGCGAGAAGCAGTGGGCGCGCGCGAAGGGCTTCGACACCGCCTGCCCGCTCGGCCCCTGGGTCGAGACCGGCCTCGACCTGGCCACCGCGTCCGATCTGACCCTCCAGCTCACGGTCAACGGCGCCCAGCGCCAGCTCGGCCGCACCAGCGAGATGATCCACTCCATCGAGGATCTGATCGTCAACATCACCGAGGCCATGACGCTGCTGCCCGGCGACGTCATCCTCACCGGCACCCCCGCTGGGGTCGGCCCGCTCAACGTCGGCGACGAGGTCGCCGTCAGCATCGAAGGCATCGGCACTCTCACCAACAAGGTTGTCAAGCGTGGCTAGCGCACCCGCCCCCGTACGCGTCCGTTTCTGCCCCTCACCCACCGGAAACCCCCATGTGGGCCTGGTGCGCACCGCCCTGTTCAACTGGGCGTTCGCCCGGCACCACCAGGGCACGCTGGTCTTCCGCATCGAGGACACCGACGCCGCCCGCGACTCCGAGGAGTCCTACGCCCAGCTGCTCGACGCGATGCGCTGGCTCGGCTTCGACTGGGACGAGGGCCCCGAGGCCGGCGGCCCGCACGCGCCCTACCGCCAGTCGCAGCGCATGGACATCTACGCCGATGTCGCCCGGAAACTGCTCGACGCCGGCCACGCCTACCGCTGCTACTGCTCCCAGGAGGAGCTGGACTCCCGCCGCGACGCCGCCCGCGCCGCGGGCAAGCCGTCCGGCTACGACGGCCACTGCCGCGACCTCACCGCCGCCCAGGTCGAGGAGTACGAGGCCCAGGGCCGCACCCCGATCGTCCGCTTCCGCATGCCGGACGAGACGATCACCTTCACCGACCTGGTCCGCGGCGAACTGACCTTCACCCCGGAGAACGTCCCGGACTACGGGATCGTACGAGCCAATGGCGCCCCCCTCTACACGCTCGTGAACCCGGTCGACGACGCCCTCATGGAGATCACCCACGTCCTGCGCGGCGAGGACCTGCTCTCCTCCACCCCACGCCAGATCGCCCTGTACAAGGCGCTGATCGAGCTGGGCATCGCCAAGGGCATCCCCGCCTTCGGCCACCTGCCGTACGTCATGGGCGAGGGCAACAAGAAGCTCTCCAAGCGCGACCCCCAGTCCTCCCTCAACCTCTACCGCGAGCGCGGCTTCCTGCCCGAGGGGCTGCTCAACTACCTCTCCCTGCTGGGCTGGTCGTTCTCCGCCGACCGGGATGTCTTCTCCACCGAGGAGATGATCGCGGCCTTCGACATCGCCGATGTGAACCCCAACCCGGCCCGCTTCGACCTCAAGAAGTGCGAGGCGATCAACGCCGACCACATCCGCCTGCTGGATGTGAAGGACTTCACCGAGCGCTGCGCCCCCTGGCTGCGGGCCCCCTTCGCCCCCTGGTCCCCTGAGGACTTCGATGAGTCCCGCTGGCAGGCCATCGCCCCGCACGCCCAGACCCGCCTCAAGGTCCTCTCGGAGATCACCGACAACGTCGACTTCCTCTTCCTGGCCGAGCCGGTCTTCGACGAGGCGAGCTGGACCAAGGCCATGAAGGACGGCTCGGACGCGTTGCTGCGCACGGCCCGCGAGCAGCTGGACGCCGCCGACTGGACCTCCGCCGAGTCCCTCAAGGAGGCCGTCCTGGCCGCCGGTGAGGCCCATGGCCTCAAGCTCGGCAAGGCCCAGGCCCCGGTCCGCGTCGCTGTCACCGGCCGCACGGTCGGCCTCCCGCTCTTCGAGTCCCTGGAGATCCTGGGCCGGGAGAAGACCCTGACCCGGATCGACGCGGCCCTGACCAGGCTCGCCGCCTAGCACCCGTATCCCATGAGGGGCGGTACCCGGCGACGGGCGCCGCCCCTTCGCCGTTCGGGCCCCGGTCCCGGCCCCCGCGCGTTACCGTCGGATCATGAGCATCCGAGCCGTGGTCTGGGACGTGGACGACACCCTCTTCGACTACACCACCGCGGACCGGGCGGGCATGGCGAACCACCTGGCGGCCGAGGGGCTGCTCGACGCCTACGGCGGCACGGAGGCGGCACTCGTGCACTGGCGCGAGATCACCGACCGGCAGTGGGCCCGCTTCTCCGCCGGGGAGACGACCTTCGAGGCGCAGCGGCGCGACCGGGTGCGGGTGTTCCTGGACCGCGACCTCACCGACACCGAGGCGGAGACCTGGTTCACCCGCTATCTCGCCCACTACGAGGCCGCCTGGGCCCTCTTCCCCGATGTGCTGCCCGTCCTCGACGCCCTCGCCGCCAGCCACCGCCACGCGGTGCTCTCCAACTCCAGCCTCCACGTCCAGGACCACAAGCTGCGCGTCCTCGGCGTGCGCGACCGCTTCGAGGCCGTGCTGTGCGCCGCCGACCTGGGCGTCTCCAAACCCGAGTCCGCCGCCTTCTTCGCGGCCTGCGAGGCCCTCGCGCTGCCGCCGCACGAAGTCGCCTACGTCGGCGACCATCCGGAGATCGACGGACGCGGCGCGTTCGAGGCCGGGTTGCTGTCGGTGTGGATCGACCGGGCCGGAGCGCACCACGCCGGCGAGGTGCCCACGGGCGGCCATCGGATCGCCTCGCTCGCCGAACTCCCCGCGCTGCTCGGCGCGGATACCCGTTTTGGAGCCCCGTCCACCTTCGGGTAATGTTCTTCCTGCGCCGCCGGGGAGCGGGCCGAGAGGCCGGATCCAGCGGGGCGAACTAGAACAAGATCCCCGCAAGGGCTTGCGTTCCAGTGGCCTATGGTGTAATTGGCAGCACGACTGATTCTGGTTCAGTTAGTCTTGGTTCGAGTCCAGGTAGGCCAGCTCGCAGAGCTTATCTGCAACCCGCGGATCAGATCCGCACAAGCCCCCGTTGTGTAGCGGCCTAGCACGCTGCCCTCTCACGGCAGTAGCGCCGGTTCGAATCCGGTCGGGGGTACAGATCCTTCCCGCGATGACAGCAGGGTCGCTCCCGCTGATGTCGATGCAGGATCGCTAGGGCCCCCGTTGTGTAGCGGCCTAGCACGCCGCCCTCTCAAGGCGGTAGCGCCGGTT
>NZ_JBHTZD010000009.1:199933-207885 GCF_042790455.1 Streptomyces sp. NPDC056734 | reverse complement strand
CTAGCACGCCGCCCTCTCAAGGCGGTAGCGCCGGTTCGAATCCGGTCGGGGGTACGGGACGATGGCTCTTCGCCTTAGCGGGTGCGCTGAGGTGGGGGGCCGTTTTCGTGTGTGCGGGTGGGGTTTGTGGCCGTCGTCGCGCCCTCGCGGTGGGCGGGGGCGGGTGTGGGGGCGGGTGCGGGTCGTGGGGGGTTCTCGCGCAGTTCCCCGCGCCCCTGAGGGGGGCGGGCTCGGCGTGGCTTCACCTGATGACGGCGTTTCCCGCGTCCCAGGGGCGTGATCCCCGCCGTGGGGAGAAAGGGGCCGCGGCGTTGGGGCCCCTTCTCGTCCTCTCGGGGTCAGCCGGTGCGGCGCAGGGCCTCGGAGAGGCGGCCTGCCGCGTCGATCACGGCCTGGGCGTGCATACGGCCCGGGTGGCGGGTGAGGCGCTCGATGGGGCCGGAGACGGAGACGGCGGCCACCACGCGGTTGGACGGGCCGCGTACCGGCGCGGAGACCGAGGCGACGCCGGGCTCGCGCTCGCCGATCGACTGGGCCCAGCCCCGGCGGCGTACGCCCGACAGGGCCGTGGCCGTGAAGCGGGCGCCCTGGAGGCCCCGGTGCAGGCGCTCCGGCTCCTCCCAGGCCATGAGGATCTGGGCCGAGGAGCCCGCCTTCATCGTGAGCGTCGAACCGACCGGGACCGTGTCCCGCAGTCCGGACAGGCGCTCCGCGGCGGCGACGCAGATCCGCATGTCGCCCTGGCGGCGGTAGAGCTGTGCGCTCTCGCCCGTGACGTCCCGCAGATGCGTCAGGACCGGGCCGGCCGTCGCGAGCAGCCGGTCCTCGCCCGCCGCCGCCGCCAGCTCGGCCAGGCGCGGGCCCAGGATGAAACGGCCCTGCATGTCGCGTGCCACCATCCGGTGGTGTTCCAGGGCCACGGCCAGGCGGTGAGCCGTGGGTCGAGCCAGTCCGGTGGCCGTGACCAGACCCGCGAGGGTGGCCGGACCGGACTCCAGAGCACTCAGGACGAGGGCCGCCTTGTCCAGAACGCCGACGCCGCTACTGTTGTCCATGCAACGATATTCGCGTCTCACTCTGTGAAACGCAAGTTCAATTTTTCGTGGAACGCGCCACTCTGGATATCACGAAGGCATAGCGGCCCGCGGACTCAAGGGGCCTGGTGACGGGCGCCCGGACCGAGGGGGAGGGCGCGCCGCCGCCTCCATGATCTCTAGTTGGGTCGGCGCGGAGTGCGTCGATCGGAGGGAAAGCGATGGGTAGGACACTCGCGGAAAAGGTCTGGGACGACCATGTCGTCCGGCGCGCGGAGGGCGAGCCCGACCTTCTCTACATCGATCTGCACCTGCTGCACGAGGTGACCAGCCCGCAGGCGTTCGACGGCCTCCGCAAGAGCGGGCGCCGGGTGCGCCGGCTCGACCTGACCATCGCCACCGAGGATCACAACACCCCCACCCTCGACATCGACAAGCCCATCGCGGACCCGGTCTCCCGCGTCCAGCTGGAGACGCTGCGCAAGAACTGCGCCGACTTCGGGGTGCGGCTGCACCCGCTCGGTGACGTCGAGCAGGGCGTCGTCCATGTGGTCGGCCCGCAGCTCGGACTGACCCAGCCCGGCACCACCGTGGTCTGCGGCGACTCGCACACCTCCACGCACGGCGCCTTCGGCGCGCTGGCGTTCGGCATCGGCACCTCGCAGGTCGAGCATGTGCTGGCCACCCAGACGCTGCCGCTGGCCCGCCCGAAGACCATGGCGATCACGGTCAGGGGCGAGCTGCCCGACGGGGTCACCGCCAAGGACCTGATCCTGGCGATCATCGCGAGGATCGGCACCGGCGGCGGCCAGGGCTACATCCTGGAGTACCGGGGCGAGGCCATCGAGAAGCTCTCGATGGAGGCCCGGATGACCATCTGCAACATGTCCATCGAGGCCGGCGCCCGCGCGGGCATGATCGCCCCGGACGAGACCACCTTCGCCTACCTCAAGGGCCGCGCCCACGCCCCCGAGGGCGCCGACTGGGACGCCGCCGTCGAGTACTGGCAGACGCTGCGCACGGACGACGACGCCGAGTTCGACGCCGAGGTGGTCATCGAGGCCGCCGAGCTGTCGCCGTTCGTCACCTGGGGCACCAACCCCGGGCAGGGCGCCCCGCTTTCGGCCCAGGTCCCCGACCCGGCTTCGTACGAAGACGCCTCGGAGCGGTTCGCCGCCGAAAAGGCCCTGGAATACATGGGGTTGGCGGCCGGACAGCCGCTGCGCTCCATCAACGTGGACACCGTCTTCGTAGGTTCCTGCACCAACGGACGGATCGAGGATCTGCGCGCCGCCGCCGAGATCCTCAAGGACCGCAAAGTCGCCGACGGGGTACGGATGCTGGTCGTGCCGGGCTCCGCGCGGGTCGGGCTCCAGGCCGTCTCCGAGGGGCTGGACACGGTCTTCAAGGAGGCCGGCGCCGAATGGCGGCACGCGGGCTGCTCGATGTGCCTGGGCATGAACCCGGACCAGCTGGCCCCGGGCGAGCGCTCCGCCTCCACGTCCAACCGCAACTTCGAGGGGCGGCAGGGCAAGGGCGGCCGTACGCATCTGGTGTCTCCGCAGGTCGCCGCCGCGACCGCCGTGCTGGGGCACCTGGCCTCCCCGGCCGACCTGACCGACGACCGCACGCCCGCTGGAGTCTGAACCGCCATGGAAGCATTCACCACCCACACCGGCCGGGCCGTCCCGCTGCGCCGCAGCAATGTGGACACCGACCAGATCATCCCTGCTCACTGGCTCAAGAAGGTGACCCGGGACGGGTTCGAGGACGGGCTGTTCGAGGCCTGGCGCAAGGACCCCGCCTTCGTGCTCAACCGGCCCGAGCGGCAGGGGGCGACCGTGCTGGTCGCCGGACCCGACTTCGGCACCGGCTCCTCCCGTGAGCACGCCGTCTGGGCGCTCCAGAACTACGGCTTCAAGGCCGTGATCTCCTCGCGTTTCGCCGATATCTTCCGCGGCAACTCACTCAAGAACGGCCTGCTCACGGTCGTTCTGGAGCAGAAGATCGTGGACGCGCTGTGGGAGCTGGCCGACCGCGACCCGCAGGCCGAGGTGACCGTGGACCTCCAGGCCCGTGAGGTGCGAGCCGAGGGCATCACCGCCTCCTTCGAGCTGGACGAGAACTCCCGCTGGCGGCTGCTCAACGGCCTGGACGACATCTCCATCACCCTCCAGAACGAGGCGGACATCGCCACGTACGAGACGGGGCGGCCCGAGCACAAGCCGCGCACGCTCACCCTGTGAGCCGGGCGGGTCCCCCGGGGCCCGCTCGAAGGTCGAGTTTCGGCCACCCAACCTCCCGGCTGTACCCCCGATCGGCCCGATCGGGGGTACAGCCGTTTCTGTACCCGTACGGCCGCATGGCCCGTCGGAGCCGCTCACAACTGCCCATGTCACAGCGGTGGTTGGCGCGATGGGCGGGTCCGGCGGGCCGGGCCGCGGCGGTCCCTGGAAGGGCCGTTAGAGGGGGCAGTTGCCCCCCGAGCAGGCGACAACTCGCCCCAGATGGCACAATCTGTGCATGGGACACGACGGCCAACTCCAGCTCTACGCGGCGGTCGCGGACCAGCTCAAGGAAGCGCACACAAGAGTGCGCGCACTGCAAGTCCCGGAGGGCGTACGGATGGCGCTGACCCGGAAGCTGCTGGTCATTACGGCCGCGGCCAAGCACGATCTCGCCGATGCGGCAAGGCGTCTGGAGACGTTCACCGCGGACCTCGACGAGGGTCGATTCCCCGACGAGGAACGCTGAACGGGCCAGGGCAGTCGAGTCCGTTGCGGCACAAGGGTGATAAGCCCGTTTCGTGTTTGATTTGCGGTATATATCTGCCTAACGTGCGAAAAAGCTTGAACACATTCGTTCTGGCAATGTCTCCGAAGGGGAAGACGTGAACAAGGCGCAGCTCGTAGAAGCGATTGCCGACAAGATGGGCGGCCGTCAGCAGGCCGCCGATGCCGTCGACGCGGTCCTGGACGCCGTCGTCCGTGCGGTCGTCGCGGGCGACCGGGTCTCGGTCACCGGGTTCGGCTCGTTCGAGAAGGTCGAGCGTCCGGCTCGCTACGCCCGTAACCCCCAGACGGGCGAGCGGGTTCGGGTCAAGAAGACCTCCGTGCCCCGCTTCCGCGCGGGCCAGGGGTTCAAGGACCTGGTCAGCGGCTCGAAGAAGCTCCCGAAGGGCGACATCGCCGTGAAGAAGGCCCCCAAGGGCAGCCTGACCGGTGGCGCCTCCGCCACGGTCAAGAAGGCCGCGGCCAAGAAGACCACCGCGAAGAAGGCGGTCACCAGGGCGGTCGCCAAGAAGACCACCGCGGTGGCGAAGAAGACCACCGCCGCGGCCAGGAAGGCCACCACCGCCGCCAAGAAGACGACCGCCAAGAAGACCACGGCGGCGGCCAAGAAGACGGCGGCGAAGAAGACCACCGCCAAGAAGGCGACGGCGAAGAAGGCCCCGGCGAAGAAGGCGACGGCCAAGAAGGCCCCCGCCAAGAAGTCGACGGCTCGCAAGACCACCGCCAAGAAGGCCACCGCCCGCAAGTAGGCGGACCGCAGGGCACTCACGCGCCGGGCCGGACTCCCTCGGGAGCCCGGCCCGCGGCGTTTTCTCCCCGGGACACTGCTGTGACCTGGGGTTTTGCGTATGCTGGGTGGGCTTGGCGGCCGACGGCCGGCACGACTACGGCGTGGCGGCGGTCGGCGCGGCTACAGCGTCTGGAGCGTCACCAGCGTGATCCGGCGGGCCTCGCCCTCGCCCTCCGTCTCGATCCGCACCCGCTGCCCCGGACGCAGCAGCCGCAGCCCGCCCGCGTCGAAAGCGGCGGTGTCGAAGGGCACCGGCGTGCCGTCGTCCAGCAGCACCTGGCCGCTGCGGGTCCCGGCGTCGTACGTATATGCGGTCGCCTGCATGACCGCAGCCTACTGCCCGGCGATCAGCAGCCGCGCGGTGGCCGTCGCCGTACGGGGGCCGACACCCAGCGCCAGCGCCGCTCGCAGATCGATGCCGGTGTCCACGTCCTGCCGTACGGAATCCACCGTGTCGAGGATGAGTTCCGTGGCGCCCGAGACGAGGTGGCGGGCCCGGGAATCCGTGCCGAATGCCGGGCGCAATTCCATGCCGGGACCGGCCGCGAGGAGTGTGGTGCCGACACCGGCGGCATCCGGCAGGAAAGCGCGCGGGAATTGCGCGGCGGCATCCAGCACCCGGGCCAATTCCGCCGGGCGCAGTGCCGGGAGATCGGCGTTGAGAGCGGCCACCGGGGTATTGGGACGGGCGGTCCTTACCTTTGCCGCCCCGAACTCCAGCGCGGGGTTCAGGCCCCGGCCGGGTTCGTCGGCGAGAACGCCCGCGCCCAGTGCGGACAGCTCACGGGCGGCCAGCGCGTCGTCCGTGACGACCGCCACACCGGCCACCGCGGGGCAGGCCAGGGCCGCCGCCACCGTGTCCTGGGCGAAGGCCAGCGCCAGGCCGGGCCGCAGCGCGTCCGCCGCCGTGTCGGCGAGCCTGCTCTTGGCTCGGGCCAAGGGCTTGAGGGGTACCACCAAGGTCCACAGCACCAGCGTTTCCGTCTCTCTCTTGTCGCGGCCATTGTCACCCGGGCCGGTCCGGGGTTTCCTCGGCTGGAGTGCGCGAGGGTTCTTGCGGGAGCCGTCGCCGGGGACCCGCGGGCGTACGGTGTTCTCGACAGACAGGCGGCCTGGGGCGACACTTGTGCGGCCCCCCAGGCCCAAGAGGAAGGTGTTCGCGTGCCCCGCCGCAGAAAGGGCTTCTGGTACCGCTTGGCCGCGGTGATCTGCAAACCGCCCCTGCTGGTTCTGCTCAAGCGGGACTGGCGCGGAATGGAGCACATTCCGGCCGAGGGCGGATTTATCACCGTGGTGAACCACAATTCCCACGTGGACCCCCTCGCGTACGCGCACTTCCAGTACAACACCGGACGCGTTCCGCGATTCCTGGCGAAGAGCGGTCTTTTCCGGAAGGGGTTCGTGGGCGCCGCCATGCGCGGCACCGGGCAGATCCCCGTCTACCGGGAGAGCACCGACGCGCTCAGCGCCTTCCGCGCCGCCATCGACGCTGTGGAGCGCGGTGAGTGCGTCGCCTTCTACCCGGAGGGCACCATCACCCGGGACCCGGACGGCTGGCCCATGACCGGCAAGACCGGCGCCGCGCGCGTCGCGCTGAAGACCCGGTGCCCGGTCGTCCCCGTCGCCCAGTGGGGCGCCAACGAACTGCTGCCGCCGTATGCCAAGAAGCTGAGTGTGCTGCCGCGCAAGACCCACCATGTGCTGGCCGGACCGCCGGTCGACCTCTCCCGCTTCTACGGCGAGGAGATGACCGCGGAGGTGCTCAGGGAGGCGACCGAGGTCATCATGGCCGCCGTCACCGCCCTGCTGGAGGAGATCCGCGGTGAGCGGGCGCCCGCCATGCCCTACGATCCGCGTCGCGAGCGTATCGAGCAGCGCCGTCGGACCCAGGAACAGACCACGGCACAGGACAGGCCGGACACCAAGGCCCGGGCCAGGGCGCGGACCAGGGCACAGACGCAGGGCAAGCAGGCGGAGGGGCGGAGCAAGTGAGCAAGGCGGTCAAGGCGGCGGTCTTCAGTGCCGGTTCGTGGGGCACGGCGTTCGGCATCGTGCTGGCGGACGCGGGGTGCGACGTCACTCTGTGGGCACGCCGAGCGGAGGTCGCGGACGCCATCAACTCCACGCGGACGAACCCCGACTACTTCCCGGGCGTCGAGCTGCCGCAGAATCTGCGCGCGACCCTCGACCCCGCCGAGGCCGCCGCGGACGCCGACTTCACCGTGCTGTCGGTCCCCTCGCAGACCCTGCGCCACAACCTCGCCGCCTGGACCCCGCTGCTGGCGCCGGGCACGGTCCTCGTCTCCCTGATGAAGGGCGTCGAACTCGGTACGACGATGCGGATGAGCGAGGTCATCGCCGACGTCACGAAGAGCGACCCGGACCGGATCGCCGTCGTCACCGGACCCAACCTCGCCCGGGAGATCGCCGCGCGGATGCCGGCCGCGTCCGTCGTGGCCTGCGCCGACGAGAGCGTCGCCCAGCGGCTCCAGGCCGCCTGCCACACGCCGTACTTCCGCCCGTACACCAACACCGACGTCGTCGGCTGCGAACTGGGCGGCGCCGTGAAGAACGTCATCGGGCTCGCCGTCGGCATCGCGGACGGCATGGGTCTGGGCGACAACGCCAAGGGCTCCCTGATCACCCGCGGGCTCGCCGAGACCACCCGCCTCGGCCTCGCCATGGGCGCCGACCCGCTGACCTTCTCCGGCCTCGCGGGCCTGGGCGACCTGGTCGCCACCTGCTCCTCACCGCTGTCCCGCAACCACACCTTCGGCACCAACCTCGGCAGGGGCATGACCCTGGAGGAGACCATCGCCGTCACCCGGCAGACCGCGGAGGGCGTCAAGTCCTGCGAGTCGGTACGCGATCTGGCCCGCCGCCACGGCGTCGACATGCCCATCACGGAGACGGTCGTCGGCATCGTCCACGAGGGCAAGCCCCCGGTGGTCGCCCTGAAGGAACTGATGTCCCGCAGCGCGAAGCCGGAACGGCGTTGAGGGGGGCGCGGCCCGCTGGGCCGGGGTGGTGTTGAGGGGGCGCGGGCTGCCGGGTCGAGGTGGTGTTGAGCGGGCGCGGGCTGCCGGGTCGATGCGGAGGGCTCTGCGGGAGCGAGCCCGGGATGGTGCGGTGCCTGAGAGTTGCGGCGTTGCGCCGGGCGGGAGGGTCATTGGGGGGCCTGGCGGGGCGCCGGGCCCAGTGGCGCTCAGCGTCCCGGCGTTGCGTCGGTTCGAACCGGTGTCGGAGTCCCGGCGTGACCCGGCCCGGACCGGCTTTCAGTGTCCCGGCGTTGCCCTGGCCCGGTCCGGCGCTCGGAGTCCCGGCGTCGCCCCGGGC
>NZ_JBHTZD010000009.1:189121-199835 GCF_042790455.1 Streptomyces sp. NPDC056734 | reverse complement strand
GGCACCGAGGGACCCGGGAGGACGCCGAGCCGGAGCGGCACCGAGCGATCCCGCGATACGCCGGGCCCCAGTGGCGCTCAGCGTCCCGGCGTTGCGTCGGCCTGAATCGGCGTCGGTGTCCCGGCGTTGCCCCAGGCCGGTCCGGCGCTCGGAGTCCCGGCGTCGCCCCGGGCCGCAGTGGCACCGAGGGACTCGGGAGGACGCCGAGCCGGAGCGGCACCGAGCGATCCCGCGAAACGCCGGGCCGAGGCGGCACCACCACCCCGCAACGCCCCGAGCCGGGCCGAGGCGGTACCACCACCCCCGCAACGCCCCGAGCCGAGCCGAGGCGGCACCCCCCCAACGCCCCGCGCCGCGCCGAGCCCGCGCAGCCACCGGCGTGCCCCCGCGAACCCCGCCCGCGACCGTCTGGACGCGTGTGCGACGCCCCCGCCCGGGAAGCTAGGTCCGTGCCGGGGCACCGGGTACGCTCAACGCGATATGAGCAGCGACAACCTCCCCCAGAGTGCCGGGCAGCCCTTCCGTAAGCCGCGTGTGGCCGTCGTGTTCGGTGGGCGCAGCTCCGAGCACGGGATCTCCGTGGTCACCGCCGGAGCCGTACTGCGGGCCATCGACCGGACCAAGTACGAGGTCCTGCCGATCGGCATCACCCAGGACGGGCGCTGGGCGCTCACCGCCGACGAGCCCGAGCGGATGGCGATCTCCGCGCGCCGCACGCCCAGCGTCGACGACCTCGCCGAATCGGGCGAGGGCGACGTGATGCTGTCCGTCGACCCCTCGAACCGTGAAGTCGTCTACGCCGAACCCGGCTCGGTGCCCAAGGCGCTCGGCGAGGTCGATGTGGTCTTCCCGGTGCTGCACGGCCCGTACGGCGAGGACGGCACCCTTCAGGGTCTGCTGGAGCTGTCCGGGGTGCCGTACGTCGGCTCCGGTGTGCTCGCCTCGGCCGTCGGCCAGGACAAGGAGTACATGAAGCGGGTGTTCACCTCCTTCGGGCTCAAGGTGGGCCCGTACCTGGTGATCCGCCCCCGTGAGTGGGAGCGCGAGGAGTCCGCCGCCCGCGAGCGGATCGTCGGCTTCGCCGCCGAGCACGGCTGGCCGCTGTTCGTGAAGCCGGCCCGCGCGGGCTCCTCCATCGGCATCACCAAGGTCGACGATCTGTCCGGCCTGGACGAGGCACTCGCCGAGGCCCGGCGCCACGACCCGAAGATCCTGGTCGAGGCCGCGCTGCGGGGCCGGGAGATCGAGTGCGGGGTGCTGGAGTTCGAGGACGGCCCGCGGGCCTCCGTACCCGCCGAGATCCCGCCGCCGCAGGAGCACGCGTACTACGACTTCGAGGCCAAGTACATCGACTCGACGCCCGGGATCGTGCCCGCCCCGCTGACCGGCGAGGAGACCGCCGAGGTCCAGCGGCTCGCCGTGGCGGCGTTCGAGGCGGTGTCCTGCGAGGGGCTGGTCCGCGCGGACTTCTTCCTCACCGAGTCCGGTGAGTTCGTGATCAACGAGATCAATACGATGCCGGGCTTCACGCCCATCTCGATGTATCCCCTGATGTGGGAGAAGAGCGGCGTGAGCTATCCCGAGCTGGTGGACCGCCTGATCCAGGCGGCACTGAGCCGCGCCACGGGCCTCAGGTAGGCGCCCCGCGGTAGCCGCGGGAACGCCCGTCCCCGGCGATCGGTCGGCGATCAGTCATGATCGGTCGTGATCAGTCGGCATCCCGGTCGTGATCAGTCGGCGATTCCTTCCGGGATCGCCGATTTGATCGCCGGGGCGAGATCCACCAGCACCCCCGCGCTGTCGCTCTCGCGCTCCCCGGGCACCATCACCTCGACATACGCCACGCGCGACGCGGTCGTGAACCGGAACGCCCCGTCGTCGGCCTTCTCCTGCAACCAGTCGACGCCGTCGACCCCGCCCGCGACGGCATCGGGGTCGCCCCCTTCCGCCACTTTCGGATCGATCATCTTCGGGGGCCGTTCGACCCCGCACCGCAGTATGATCGCCGGGCTCCCCCACCCCGCGGTCAGCGCGGAAGCCGGTTCAGGGTCCTCGCGGTCCTGACCGGCCACCGTCGCGGGCAGCGCATCGTCCAGCTTTCCGCACAGCTCGGTCACCGTCGCGTCCGGCGACGGAACCGTCGCGGAGGCGGTGTCGTCTGCTGATGAGCAACCCGCGACGGTGATCGCGAGCACGAGCACGAGCGGGGGCAGGCCGGGGGACCGGTGACGGAAGAAATTCACCGGCCAAGCGTAGACGGGGGCTACAGATGCACGACCGGGCAGGTCAGGGTGCGCGTGATGCCGTCCACTTGCTGGACTTTCGCGACCACCATCCGACCCAGGTCGTCGACGGTGTCCGCCTGGGCGCGGACGATGACGTCATAGGGTCCCGTCACGTCCTCGGCCTGGATGACACCAGGGATCTTGCTGATCGTCTCGGCGACGGTCGACGCTTTGCCGACCTCCGTCTGGATCAGGATGTACGCCTGTACCACGGAACCTCCAGGGCGGCCACGAGGATCATGTGGGGAAAAGGAACGCCACGGTATCGCGTCGCCGCTCGCCACGGGGAGATGTGCGCGGACCGGCGCACACGCGCCTGGGTGCACGGGCGGCGGACGTTGACGGCCGGGGCGGCCGTACCGTCGACCGTAGAGACACCGCAGACAGTACAGACAGCACAGTCACTGCGAAGGCCGCAGACACCGCGAAGGCCGCAGGCGGCGCACGAGTGGTCGCGCGACGGATACGGGATGCGGACGGGATCGGACACGGGGACCGGCACAGGCACGGACACAGGGACAGAAGGGGCGTAAGGGCAATGAAGGGCACCGTCGGTGAGCTGGGCGAGTTCGGGCTCATCAGGGAGCTGACCTCGCGGCTCACCACCAACCCGGCGGTCCGGGTCGGCCCCGGCGACGACGCCGCGGTGGTCGCCGCGCCCGACCGGCGGGTCGTGGCGAGCACCGACATCCTGCTGGAGGGCCGGCACTTCCGCCGCGACTGGTCCACGGCCTACGACGTCGGCCGCAAGGCCGCCGCCCAGAACCTCGCGGACATCGCCGCCATGGGTGCCGTACCGACCGCGCTGCTGCTCGGCCTGGTGGTCCCCGCCGAACTCCCCGTCGCCTGGCCCACCGAGATGATGGACGGCCTGCGCGACGAGTGCCAGGTCGCGGGCGCCTCGGTGGTCGGCGGCGATGTGGTACGAGGGGACACCATCATGGTGTCGATCACCGCGCTCGGCGATCTGCGCAACCAGGAGCCGGTCACCCGGGCCGGCGCCCGGCCGGGCGACCTCGTCGCGGTGACCGGCTGGCTGGGCTGGTCCGCCGCCGGGTACGCGGTGCTCTCGCGGGGCTTCCGCTCGCCGCGCGCCTTCGTCGAGGCGCACCGGCGCCCGGAGCCGCCGTACCACGCCGGTCCGGCCGCCGCCGGGCTCGGCGCGACCGCGATGTGCGATGTCAGCGACGGCCTGATCGCCGACCTCGGGCATGTCGCGGTGGCCAGCAAGGTCCGGATCGACATCCGCTCCGGCGCGATCGACATCCCCTCCCAGATGAACGACATCGGACAGGCGGTCGGCGTCGATCCGCTCCAGTGGGTGCTCACCGGGGGAGAGGACCACGCGATCGTGGCCACCTTCCCGCCCGATGTGAAGCTGCCCGCGCGCTGGAAGGTGATCGGCGAGGTGCTGCACCCCTCGGCGCTGCCCCAGGTGACGGTGGACGGGGCGCCCTGGACGCGCAAGGGCGGCTGGGACCACTTCGGGGACATCGAGTCATGAGCGCGCCCGCTTCCGCGCCGGCTTCCGCGCCCGCGTCCGCGCCCGCGTCCGCGCCCCCTCGCGTCCTGACGGTGGCCGGGTCCGACTCCGGCGGCGGCGCCGGTATCCAGGCCGACCTGAAGACGATGCTGGCGCTCGGTGTGCACGGCATGAGCGTGATCACCGCCGTGACCGCGCAGAATTCCGTGGGCGTCCAGGGCGCTTGGGAACTTCCGGTGGCGGCCGTGCGGGCCCAGTTCCGCAGTGTCGTCGACGACATCGGCGTACAGGCGATCAAGACCGGAATGCTGGCGTCCGCCGAACTTGTCGAGACGGTCGCGGACTTGCTCGGCGGCACGGACGTGCCCACGGTGATCGACCCGGTGGGCGTCTCCAAGCACGGCGACTCGCTGCTCGCCGCGTCCGCGCTGGACTCCGTACGCACGAAGCTGCTGCCGCTGGCCACCGTCGCCACGCCGAATCTGGACGAGGTGACCCAGCTGACCGGCGTGCGGGTCGGGTCCGAGGACGACATGCGGACGGCCGCCGCGGCGCTGCTGCGATACGGGCCGCGCTGGGTGCTGGTCAAGGGCGGGCATCTGCCCGGCGAGGCCGTGGACCTGCTGACGGACGGCTCGGCCGAGCACTGGCTGCGGGCGCCGCGCTACGACAACCGGCACACCCATGGCACCGGCTGCACCCTCGCGTCCGCGATCGCCTCCCAGCTGGCGAAGGGGGACACGGTGCCGGAGGCGGTGACGGCGGCCAAGCGGTATGTGAGCGGGGCCATCGCGGCCGGGTTCGCGCTGGGGGCGGGGATCGGGCCGGTGGATCATGGGTGGGAGCTGCGGCGGTAGCGGGGGAACCCCCTTGCTGGTTCCGGGCACGGCAAAAAGCCGACCCACCGAAGTGGGTCGGCTCGATGCGGCGAACCAGCGTGGCCGCGCGCTCAGCTGAGCGTCAGCGCGAGACCTTGCCGGCCTTGATGCACGAGGTGCAAGCGTTCACGCGCTTCGGCGTCCCGCCGACCACGGTACGCACGCGCTGGATGTTCGGGTTCCAGCGACGGGGCGTACGGCGGTGCGAGTGCGAGATGTTGTTGCCGAAGCCCGGCCCCTTGCCGCAGACGTCGCAGTTGGCAGCCACGGGTCACTCCAAAGACTTCAGATGCACTTACGGTGGATCCCGGCACGCCCGGATCCGGGCCACGGTTCTTGCGAACCGTCGGGGATCTGAGTGGCGGTGCCAGGGGAATGGCCCGATCTGCATCGGGCAACCGCAGCAGCATACAACGGCTGCGTCGGTACAACGAAATTACCATGGCTGCTCAGGAGCCCGCCGCCGCCCCGTACCGGTGGGCGGCGGCCCCGGGACTACGCTGCGTCCCACGTCCAGCAGCCGGGTCCCGCGTCTGCGACATGACCGGCCGGGCAGGTCCTAGGAGGCGCAGTGGCGCAGGTGCCGCAGACATTCTTCGATGCTCTCGCGGTGCGCACGTGGTGCGGTCTCGCCCTGGAGGCGCTGGGACGCGCGCGTGAGGAGATCGACGCGATCAATGTGTATCCGGTGGCGGACGGGGACACCGGTACGAATCTGTATCTGACCGTGGAATCGGCAGTGGCGGCCGTGGAGGCCGTCTTCGCGGGCCACGAGGTCTTCGCGGGCCACGAGGCCGACGCCCGCAACGCGGCGGGGCCCTCGCTGGCGGACGCCGCGCGGGCGATGGCGCACGGGGCGCTGATCGGGGCGCGGGGAAACTCCGGGACGATCCTGGCGCAGTTGCTGCGGGGGATGGCCCAGGTGCTGACCGCCGGTGAGAACGGTCACACGGGCCGGGTCGAGGGTCCGGCGCTGGGGCTCGCCCTGCGGCACGCCGCCGACGCCGCGCGCCAGGCCGTGGCGCATCCCGTGGAGGGGACCGTCCTGTCGGTGGCCTCCGCCGCCGCCGACGCGGCCGGGGGAGCGCCGGGCGCGGACTGCGCGACGGTCGCGCGGGCGGCCTACGAGGGGGCGCGTACGGCCCTGGCGGCGACCCCCGGGCAACTGGCCGTGCTGGGCCGGGCCGGGGTGGTGGACGCCGGGGGGCGGGGCCTGGTGGCGGTGCTGGGGGCGCTGGCGGAGACGTTCACCGGGGAGACGCCGGGGGCGGTGGCGACGGCGGCTGCCGGGCGGTACGCGCGCGGGAGCGGCGTGTCGGGGCCCGCTACGGCGTCCGCCGGCGGGTCGGCGGACGGGTCCGGTGCTGTCGCCGGGGGCGGTGCGGCGGGAGAGTGCGCGGATGCGGCCGGGGACGATGGTCCCGCGTACGAGGTGATCTACCTCCTGGAGGCCGACGACGGGGCCGTGACGCGGCTGCGGGAGCGGCTGGACGGGCTCGGGGACTCGCTGGTCGTGGTCGGCGGTGACGGGCTGTGGAACGTCCATGTGCATGTGGACGACGCCGGGGCGGCCGTGGAGGCGGGCGTCGAGGCGGGACGGCCGTACCGGATCCGGATCACCCACTTCGGCGCGGACGACGTGCACAGCGCGCGGGGTGAGTGGGCGCCCCGGGAGCGGGCCCAGCGGGCCGTGGTGGCCGTGGTGCCCGGCGAGGGCCTGGCGGGGCTGTACGCGCAGGCGGGCGCGACGACCGTGGTGGCCCGCCCGGGGGAGGCGCCCGCGAGCGGGGAGCTGGTGGAGGCGGTACGGCGGGCGCACGCGCGCGAGGTGGTGCTGCTGCCCAACGACGCCGAGCTGCGGCACACGGCGGCGGCCGCGGCCGAGCAGGCTCGCGCGGAGGGCGTCCGGGTGGCGCTGATCCCGACCCGGTCCGCCGTCCAGGGCATCGCGGCGCTCGCCGTGCACGCGCCGGAGCGGCGGTTCGACGAGGACGTCGTCTCCATGACGTCGGCCGCCGGCGCGACCCGCTACGCCGAGGTCGCCGTCGCCGAACGCCAGTCCTGGACCATGGCCGGCATCTGCCAGGCCGGTGACGTCCTCGGCCTCATCGACGGCGACGTCGCCGTGATCGGCTCCGAGATCACCACGACCGCCGAGGCCGTCCTGGACCGCATGCTCTCCGCCGGCGGCGAACTGGTCACCCTCGTCCTCGGCGACGACGCCCCGGACACCATCGCCGAGCACCTGGAGACACGGGTCCGGGAGGGGTACCTGGCGGTGGACACGGTGGTTTATCGGGGTGGGCGGCAGGGGGCGGTTCTGTTGATCGGGGTGGAGTAATCGGGGTGGAGTAGGGGCGGGCGCCGCCGGGTGCTCAGGGGTGGGGGACTGCTCGGCTGGGTCGGGCTGTCCAAGGGGCTGCTTGGCCGGGGGCGTTCGGCCGGCGTTCTGCTGATGTCCAATGGGGTCGGCTGGGGGTGCTTGGGGTGCTTGGGGTGCTTGGGGTGCCGACGCGGGCGGATGTTTGCTTGTCGGGCCAGGCGGGGCCGACCGGGCGTCGTCCGGTGCGGCCGGGGTCGGGGACCCGGTCTCTTTGTCCGGCGCCTGTCCTGTACCTCGGGGGCGGGGCGTCCGGCCGCCTGGCGGACCCTGCCGCTGCCGCCCTGCCGGGTCTGCGCCCGTGCACCGGCTGCCGCCAGGCCCACCCGGTCCCGCGTCCGGCCTCGCCCGGCTGACTCCAGCCGGGCGGCGTGGCGCCCGGCTGTCGCTGCCGTGCTCGCGCAGCGCCGTTTCCCGTCCCGTGTCCGGTCGTCCGGCAGTGGAGCGGCCCCGGCATGCTTCCTGTCCCGCGTTCGGCTACTCCGTCCGTTCGCCTTGGACCGCTGCCCGTCGGGCACCAGGCGTCCCCGTCGCCCGCCCGGCCCGCGCTCACCCTCCTCCGGCGATCACCCCGGCTACCCCTCCGCGCCCCCCGTCTCGCCCGCCTCCCCGTTCTCCGCCACCGCCCGGAGCATCCGTTCCGCCTCCCCGGTGCGCAGGGCCGCCGGTTCGCCGTCGGCGTCCGCGTAGGCGTCCAGCACCGTACGCGCGCGTGCGCGGGAGTGGTCGGGGCGGCCCAGGTCGGCCTCCAGCCAGCCTGCGGCGAGTTCGGCGCCGGTGCGGGCGTGGAAGGCGGGCGGGCCGAGGGAGGTGAAGACCTGGATGGCCCGGGTGACCTGGGCGAGGGCGGCCTCGAAGCCGGGCTCGAACGGCGTGTCGTCGTCGTTGGCGGCGCGGGCCAGGAGATCACCGAACTGGCGGTGGGTGTGGCCCAGTTCGAGGGTCACCTGATGGCGGGCCTCGTCATCCGGGGCCGTGTCCATGGCCGTCGCGCACTCCTGGACCGCCTGCTCCATCAGCTCCCCGGCGGAGGCCCGCGAGCCGTCGTCGCGCAGAGCGAGCCACGCGCGGGCGCGCAGGGAGCGGACCAGGCCGTGGACATCGCCCAGGGAGCGCCACAGCTCGCCCGCACGCGCGTACGCCTGATCGGCTTCGGCGGGCATCCCGGCGGCCCCGAGGGACTCGGCGGCGAGATGGGCGAGCGTGGCGTGGTCCTGCTGCTCGGGCCAGTGGCGGGCCAGGTCGGCCGCCTGGAGCCGCCGCTCGGCCGCCGCGCGGTGCTCGCCCAGTTCACTCAGCGCGTCGCCGAGCCACCACTGGGTCTGGACGACCGCCCCGTCGCCGTGCGTCTCGGCGCTCAGGTCGGTGAGCGCCGACTCCAGTACCTCCGCGGCCTCCGCCCAGCGCCCCAGCGGCAGCAGGAAGCCGCCGAGCAGCTGCCGCGCCCAGGCGCCCAGCTCCGGTCCCTCGCCCGCCTCGTCGGCCCAGTGCGCGGCCTCCAGGGCGTGCTCCGCGGCCTCGGCGGGCCGTCCGGTGCCGCCCAGCACCTCGGCCAGCTGGAGGTTCAGCCGGGCCCGGCCGGGCGGCTCCAGATACGCCCCGCCGTGCTCCAGGGCCGCCCGCAACGCCCGCTCCGCCCCGGCCACATCGCCGAGATGATGGGCGATCCCGGCCAGCCGGGCCTCGTACTCCACGGCGAACCACGGCAGCCCGGCGGCCACGAACCCGGCCGCCGCCCGCTCGAACAGGTCCCCGGCGCGCGCCACCCCCTCGCCGTGCACCGCCAGCTCGGCCAGCATGGCGGTCGCCTCGGCGGTCCGCGCGGCGAGCCGTACGTCGTCCCCGGCCCGCCCCTCCACCAGCGCCAGCACCTCGCGCACGGCGGCCTCGGCCGCCTCCAGGACGCCCCGCTCGACCTCGCCGTCGGCCTCGTGCACGCGCCGCATCAGGATGCGCGCCCGCGCCATCACGACCGCCACGGTCTGCCGTACGCCGGTGCCGTCCTCGGCGTACAGCGCGAGCACCTCGTCGTACGGTCCCGCGACCGCCGCCAGCGCCTCCTCGACACGCCCGGCGAGGGCCTGTACGTACGCCGCACGCGCGCGTGCCGCCAGCGACTCGCCGGGGTCGCCCGCCTCGGCGTAGCACTCGGCGGCCCGCTCGAACAGCTCCAGGCCCTCTGGGCCCAGCTCCATCGCACGGTGGTCGGCGATCTCCGCGCGGTCGCGGGCGGCCAGCTCGACGCCCTCGGCGGCGCGCGCGACCGCCGCCCACGCCTCCACGGCGTGCGGCTGGAGGGTGTCCGACTGGCGCCGCGCCTCGGCCAGCAGCACGGACAGCTCCGGCACGGCGGCCTCCGGCGCCGGGGCGGGCGGGGCGGTGGGCGTGACCGTCGTGCGTATGGAGCGCACGCCCAGCGGCAGCCGGTCCGTCAGGGGGCGTTGATCCATCCGCGCGCGTGCGCGCTCACTCACGTAATCCGTGCCATTGCGCGCGTCGAAGCGGGCGCTCAGCGCGAGCGCCTCCGCGCGGGCGTGGGTCGCCAGCTCGCGCGCGGTCCAGTCGCGTCCGGCGGGGCCCGGCACCGGCCGGTCGCCCAGGCCGAGACCGGTCAGCCGCTCCATGAGGAGGGTCACCACGCTCAGGAAGTCCAGCCGGCTGCGCGGATGCCCGCTGTCGGTGAAGTACGCCGGACGCTCCGCGAGCAGCTCCAGCGCGCGTGCCTCGTTCCCGGTCAGCGCGCAGAACTCCACATGGTCCGCGTACGCGCCCCGCATGCTCTCCATGGACCGCACCATGCGGAAACCCCGCAGATGGTGCGCGCGGGCGTCGTCGGCACGGCCCAGCCGCAGCAAGGGCAGCAGGGACGAGGCCAGCGCGGTGTGCGGCTCGTGCGCGCACGTGTACTCGCCCTCCAGGACCGGCTCCCACAGGCCGAGCGCCTCCGTGTCCCGGCCGCGCTCCGCCTGCCACCAGCCCTGCCCGTGCAGCTCACAGGCGTGGCAGTCCGCCATGTCGTCCCGGTCCGCCGCCAGCCACGCCGTGTACGCCCGCTCGGCCCGCGCCACATCGCCCACGTGCGCGGCGACGCTGAACTCCGCGCTGCGCACCGCCCGTTCCGAGTGCCCGGCCAGCCGGTAGCGGTGCTCCATCTCGCCGAGCCACTTCTCGATCGAGGCGAGCGGGATGTGCGGCTGGTCCAGCATGCCCGCCGACATCCACTTGAAGACCCAGTGCAGCGAATGCGCCTCGTACGCGTCGAAGTCCTCGGGCCGCTCGTCCCACATGCGCAGCAAGCGCGCGAAGGGGACGAACATCTTGTCCTTCTCGGAGCTGTAGTTGTAGACCTTCAGCTGGTGGCCGAGCGCCTCGATCACGGCGAGCGGGACGTCCAGCTTCTCGGCCTCCGCGAGCAGCTGCTCCGCGCGGGCGTTACGGGCCGGGCCCTCCGGCCGCTCGGAGTTCTCCGCCATCGCGTGGCGCAGCGAGTCGAAGTCGGTGATCTCACTCATCAGTGACCGTTCCCGGTGAAGTCGGAGTCGGGGCCGCCGGAATCGGGACCGTCCGGGCTTGAGCCGTGGTCGTCGGGGGGTGGGCTGTGGCCACCGGGGCTTGAGCCGTGGTCGCTGGGGCCTGAGTCCCGGTCCCCAGGGCTTGAGCCCCGACCGCTTGGGCCTGAGCCATGGTC